>JAPKZQ010000037.1 GCA_026393675.1 Acidobacteriota bacterium
CTATGGCATACGACTCTCCGGTGGGAAGATTACGGACAGTGCGGATCGGACGTGGTGACGGAGCGTCTTGCGTTCAAGCTCGAATCCCCACGCGGGGCGTTCGGCCGATAGGTGCATTCGTGTAACTAGAAACTGGCTAACAGCGGCTGCACCCGACAGCCGCCGGAGTAGGAGTGAGCGGCTGCGGGTGAGCCGCAGTCGTTGGGCCGACGAAGACAACTCAGTTCGTGGGGCCGATTGATCATCAGCACGGGGAAACATGAGGACCAGGCGCTCTTGGGCTGCAATCGTTGGCGCGTTCGCAACTGGGGCCGCGCTGGTTGCGGGATGGCCTGGTTTCACCGGCGCGTCAGCTCAGGCCACGCTCGTGCCGCGTTCGATGGCGCTGACATTTGACGACGTTCCCTATGTAGACGTCGGAGACGCTCAGTTGTCGAAAGTTCAGCGCGTGACCGGCGAGTTACTTCGCGTTCTTGCGTCGCATAAGGCGCCAGCTGTCGCGTTTGTGAATGAGGCCAAAGTCAGCCTCGGCGGGGAGACTTCCGCCCGGCTCGCGCTGCTTCAGCAGTGGGTCGATAGCGGTGCGATTCTCGGCAACCACACGTATTCACATGCGGATTTCAACACTCAATCCGTTGAAGAGTTCGAAGCTGAAATCACCAAAGGAGCTGCCATCATCGGTGGGCTCATGCGTCCGCGCCAGCCCTACCCGCTGTTCTTTCGGCATCCTCAAACCCATACCGGGGATACGAAAGACAAAAAGGAGGCGATTGAACGGTTTCTCGAAGCGCGTGGGTATAGGGTGGCTCCACATACCATCGACAGTTCGGACTTCATCTTCAACGTCGGCTTCGTCCGCGCGACGAATGGCAACGACCCCGCAACGGCTCGTCGTCTTGGTATGGCCTATGTCGATTTCGTGATCAGCGCTACGGAATTCGCGGAACGCATGTCACCACAGGTGTTCGACCACGATATTCCTCAGACGATTCTTCTCCATGCGAACGACATCAACGCAGGTGTTCTCGATATTCTGTTGACGAGGCTCGAACAGCGCGGCTATCAATTCATTACGCTGGAGGCGGCGATGGTCGATCCGGCATATCAGACCAAGGACACACTGGTTACGAAGTCTGGGCCGACCTGGCTGTGGCGGTGGATGAAGAGTCGAGGAATGGCGGTTAGTTTCCGCGGCGATCCTGAACCGCCAGGTTGGGTAGTTGCCCTGTACAATCTCAATCGCTGACGACCGGATCGCGGCCCAACAACGCGCTGGAGGCGGCGGCGAGCGTGCCGCGGCTGAAGCGCGAACGTTGGGCAGACGAAACACGCGGATTGACTAACGGGACTACGGGATCCATCGAATACCGACACGGCATGCTCATGACCGAGAAGCGACATCCCCAAGATTCACCAACTGCGATTGCCAAGCTCGGGTGGCGGTACCATCACCTCGGCATTCCGCACACGGGGCCTCGCGCCGGAGAGCGATACCTCGACCACCTTGGCGTCCAGTGCCGGCCATCGTAAAGGCCACGCCGCACATAGCCTTCGCGGTTGATAATCTCGACGAAGCCCTCGAGGGCAAGGAAGTCCTCATCGCTCCAAATGCACTGTCGCCTGGGGTGCGCGTCGCATTCATCGTTCATGACGGGGCGCCCGTTGAACTGCTTGAGTTCATAGACCCGGCGCCGCCCAAGGTGGTGGAGAACAACGCTGCCGAACAGGCGCCGCAGCCGACGGCCGGCGACCCTGACGCAGCGCGTCCGCGGCTGAGCCGCGATCGTTAGACGGCGCGAAAACCTATGCAAGATCTGGATCATCAGATCGACTACTGGAACCGGGCCGGCCCGGGCAAGCCGTTCGGCCACCCGGTGAACTTCCAACGGGTGACCCGATGGCTGGATCCCGGTAGCCGTATTCTGGACTTCGGTTGCGGTTACGGTCGCGTGCTGGGACTCCTGCATAGCCACGGTTATCAAAATCTGATTGGGGTCGATCCAGCCCCTTCAATGGTTGCCGCTGCGCGGCAGCGCTTTCCATCAATTGTTGTTGAACAGCTTGTCGATTCTCCTCGCCTTGCTCTTGCCGAGGCATCGGTCGACGCAACGTTGTTGTTTACCGTCCTTACATGCGTGCCAAGCGACGAGGGCCAGCGTGGGATTCTCCGAGAACTCGGAAGGGTCCTACGCCCCGGCGGTCTTTTATACATCAGCGACCTGTGGCTCCAGTCCGATGTCCGAAATATCCAGCGATACGTCCGCGACGAACCGACGCATGGAACGTACGGGGTGTTTGATTTGCCCGAGGGCGTGACGGTGCGGCACCACGACCGCCAATGGATTGAGAGTGCGCCGTGAAAGGTGAATCAACGCAGCCGGTGAGAGTCCGGTCCGAGGAGGTGTCGGTACGCCTTGGTAGCTACCCGGGCGATGGCGAGGGCGACCGAGCCATCGAAGCTCCGGGGACAGAGGTCCGCTTCGGGCGGGCCAGCGAGTGTACGGGCCGCAACGTGAGTGAAGCCTGAGCAGGCCTCGAAAGTTTGAATGCGGGCGCCGAGTCTCCTCTCAATAGACGAAGGCCGTCGAGGTCGACCAGAACGACCGACAAGCGAAGGTCGACCTGCTCGCCGGGGTAGTGGGCGCGGCACGTACACACGCGGTGATTCGCAACACGGGAGGCCTGTCGGGCTGTCAGGGGAATCTGGCAACGGCTCCATCGGGAGACGGGCACGACAGGAGTCGGAGGGGCTCATAGTACTGCCGAAACCGGGTAACGCCGGTGGAGGGAAGGAGCCCTGGTTCGAGGCGCGCTTGGACGAGCTGAGGAGAGGGGGATTGGCGTGAGCCTGGCAACTCCCGAACGAATCCGGACGCTCCAACGAGCGCTGTACGTGAAGGCCAAGCAGGAGCCGACGCGGCGGTTCCATTTTCTGTATGACAAGGTGTGGCGTGAAGACATCCTCGCACACGCATTCGCGCTCAGCCGGGCGAATGGCGGAGCGCCAGGTGTGGACGGGGAAACGTTTGCGCGCATCGAGGTCTATGGGGTGGAACGCTGGCTCGGCGAATTGCGAGAGGAGGTTCGGACCGGACGCTACAAACCGCAGCCGGTCAGACGCGTGATGATTCCGAAAGCCAGTGGCGTGGGCCAGCGGCCGCTCGGTATACCCACGATCCGTGACCGGGTCGTGGAGACCGCGGCGACGCTGGTGCTCGAACCGATCTTCGAAGCGGACTTCGATGACGCGGCCTATGGGTACCGTCCCAAGCGCGGTGCGCTCGATGCCGTGCGGGCCGTCCACGTGGCGATTGATGAGGGGCACACCGAAGTGGTTGACGCTGATTTGTCCAAGTACTTCGATACGATTCCGCACTCAGCACTCCTGCGGTGCGTCGCGCGCCGCATCAGTGATGGGAAGATGCTGCATCTCATCAAGATGTGGCTGAAGGCGCCGGTCGAGGAGACCGACGAGCGGGGGCATCGACGGATGAGTGGCGGAAAGAAGGCGACACGAGGGACACCGCAGGGTGGGGTGGCGTCGCCGCTGTTGGCGAACATCTACATGCATCGGTTCATCAAGGCGTTTCGCAAATACGGGCTTGACGGGCGGTACGGCGCGGTGCTGGTGACCTATGCTGATGACTTCGTGGTCCTCTGTCGGCACGACGCCGCAGAGGTACTCGACACGATTCGGCGGTGGATGGCCAGCATCGGGCTCGCGCTGAACGAAGACAAGACGCGTGTGTGCAATGTCCGACGTGAATCGTTCGACTTCCTCGGCTACACCTTCGGTCCGTTGTACTCACCGCGAACCGGCGGACGCTACAACGGTGCCCAGCCTTCTCGGAAGGCGGTCGCCTCCATCCGGAAGCACATTCGTCGGCGACTGTGGCGCGGCAACCAGGCGCCGTGGGACGACGTGGCGCGCGACCTCAACCGCACCGTGCGGGGCTGGTGCGCCTACTTCTCCTACGGCTCGGTGACGACGGCCCGGCACAATGTGGAACAGCACTTGTACCACACGGTCCGGCGCTTTCTCCGCCGACGGCACAAAATCGCTGGACCTGGCTACCGACAGTTTCCCATCCGCGATGTGTTTGGGAGATTGGGCGTTCGTTCCCCCGAATCCTACTCGCACGCTTCGGCGCATGCCTTCACGTGAAACTCGTCCGAGAGCCGGGTGCGGGAAATCCGCACGCCCGGTTCGATGAGCGGGGAGGAGAAACGGAGCGATGGACCACTCGGCGAGCGCAGCAACGAAAGACGCCGCGCGCTTTTGGCGCCGCCGGTCCTGCACGCCACCGCGCTTCTCCTCGACTCTACCGCTGACTGAGGATTATGAACCAGTGGCGATCGACGACATCCAGGTTCAGACGATGAACAGCCACCAGGCAAACGGCTTTCAGTGGTTCGGACTCAAGCGATGATCGCTGGCCGTCCAACGCAACTGGAGCCGACGGCGCTGGCGAATGAGCGCGCCGCGGCTCAGTTGCAGTCGTTAGGCGGACAGAGGCGGGACACAAAATGCGCACAGACAGATCGCGTCGGAGTAAGCGTCCCAGGCTGATCTTGCACGGGCCCGTCACTTCGATCGTTCTGGGCGCAACGCTAATGTTCGGTTGTTCTACTACGGCGCCGAGCCCCGTGGCCCGCACGTTGACGGGAGACTGGTCCATGTCGGTCTCAGCGGCGCCTTCATGCGGGGCGACGTTGCCGCCAGGATACGGCGTGGCACCACGCGGTGGCGGCAGGATCTCGCTGGCACAATCGGGCAACAGGTTGTCCGGAACACTGTACATTTTTGGCACGGCCTCCGGCGCTATTGAGGGAACGGTCACCGGGAATCAAGTCGACTTCACCTTCAATCTTGACGGCCAGAATGTCGGCGTGCTCAAGCCGGAGGATGCGCCTTGCCGCGTGAGCGGCACAGCGACGGGATCGACCGACGGCTATTGCTGGGTATCTGTGAAGATCTCAGGGGAGTTCGCGTGTCCGTACGCCTGTAGTGCGCCGGATCATATCCTCGTGCTCGATCGTGGCCGCGGTTGCCAATGAACCCGATGCGCTCTAACACGCAAATGGAGCCGTCGCGCCTGCTGTCCTGTGCGATGATGTCGCCGCGGCGCGCGGCTCAAGCCGAGCGTTGGGCGGGCAGGGGAGATGCGGCTGATCGGACTCAACTGCGAGCGCGCCGTTTCGACCAGTTCTCGACTCTCAGGTCGGTGAAGCGCGAAAAGTCCCTGGTGTTGACCGTGACGAGCACGAGCTTGCTGGCGTGGGCAATCGCGGCGATTTGCCCGTCTACGTACGGGACCGGTCGGCCACGTGCTTCCAGTCGTGCTCGCTCGTGACCATGCCACGTGGCCGCCACGTCATCGTAGGGCAAGATCGGAAATGACGCGCGTACGACATCCTTCAAGTAGGTCTCCAAGGCCGCTCGGCGCCGACCCGGCGGTAGGCGGCTGCATCCGTACGTCAATTCGTGCCACACCGGCGCCGCGATGGCGCATTCGTGTCCATGTTCGTCGAGTTGCTCGACGATGTCCGCGTCGGGAATCTTGGAGATCGGTGAAGAGACGGTGCTCGTGTCCAGCAGATACCGCAACGTCATAGCGAGACCTTGCGCCCACCGCTCTTCTCCCGGAAGGGCGCGAAGAAGTCGTTATCGAGTCCAACTTCGTCGAGCGAGTACCGCTTCAGGAAATCTTGGTAGGCCGTGCGGAACCCGGGTCGGTCGCCTCGCAGGCGTTCAAGAACTCGGAGAGCGACAACAGCAGCGACTGGCTTACCCCGGCGAGTCAGTTGGATCTCGACTCCGGCTTCGGCCTGGTCGACGATGCTGGGGAGGCTACTTCGCGCCTCTGCGATGGAATACCGGTGGGACATACTCTAGAATGTACATCTAAGTGTACATTGATGCAATATGTGTTCGCCCAACAAGGCGCTGCACCCGGCCTGCCCCGGTGGTATCGTAAGCGCCGGCGGGTGAGCGCGGATCGTTGGGCGGCTTCGACCACCCACGCAGAATGAATCGGCGGTAAGTTCCTATGTGGCTGGAGGGTGCCATGGATGACACGTTTCAGATCAGGGTTCACGCCGCGGCGGTAGCCGCATGGTGGACGTTCCTCATCGCGTCCGTATTCTCCGCGTTTCAATGGGATCTGTACCTCGGGGTCATGGCCACGCAGCCTCTCTGGGTTGTGTCCTTCTGGGGACCTGGGGCGACCTGGGAGAGTGTTCGCACTGTCTGGTATCAGGAGCTCGTTTTCCTCAAGCTCACGCTGTGGCTGATCGTGCTTGCCGCTCTCTGGCTCACACTCTGGGCGAAGCAGCTACGAAAGCGGGCACGCAGCGCATGAGTAACGGCTCCGTCGTTCGCGGGGTTCAGTGAAACGTCGAGAATAGTCCCCATCCGCAGCTATTCCCGCTTGGCGCCGCCCAACGAGCGCTTGCAGCGGACGGCGCCAGGCATGATCATGAGGCACCGCCGCAGCTGAAGCGCGGTCGTTGGGCGGGCCGATTCTCGAATGTTCTATGCGGACAAAGCGCTTCCTTCTCACCTGTGGCGTTCTACTGCTTGTCGCGATTGCGTGGAACGCGTTCGTTCACCTCGTCGTGCTCCGCGCTGCGAACGCCTCGGTACAACACCTACGCCGTCCCGATCTCGCCGAGAAGGCCTGGCTCTCTCTGTTGCTCACAGCCGGAATCGTCATGGTCTTCGTATGGGGCTACGACCGTTTTGCACGGAACGGTTCGTTGCGTGAGGGTTTGGGCTACGGCCTGTTCTTCGCGCTTCTTGCGGGCCTCCTCGTCGACCTCAATCAATACGTGCTCTTTCCCATTCCTGCCGTTGTGGCTGCGCAGTGGTTCCTTGGCGGGCTCGTCGAATTCAGCCTGTATGGCATCATTGCCTCGCGGCTCTACCCACCGCGGGGCAGGTAAGGCGGCGCCGTGCGACAGCGTCAACATCGATCCGGCCACCCACAACGCTTGCAACTGACGGCGCCTGGCGCGATCATGAGGCGCCACGGCTGAAACGTGGGCGTTGGGCGGCAAGACGTTATTTCGGCTCGACGGTCATGTGGAGGAGGATCTCGATCCGCGATCGGTCGAGCTGAACCGACCCGTATTTCTTCTCGAAATCGCGGAACACGAGTCGCGTGTTTGTCGACAGCGTCGGCTTCAGGTACGAATCCAGCCGCGCCTTGATGTTGCGGAGCGCCGAGGTCGCGGCCGCCGGGGTGGGGTAGGTGACGATGATCTTTGTGATCGCGCCGAGTCCGGCAATCTTGTAGTCGCCGGCCGCCGCCGCCAGCTTGCCGCCCAGTTGGAGCACGTCGCCCTCGCCCAGCGTGTAGACGGCCTGCAGCCCGAACGCCCCGCGCATGATGCGCTCGGAACCGGCCACGAGATCTCGCTTTTCGAGCAGATCCAGCACCGCGACGGGGCCGTCGGCCGGCATCCTGGCCGCGAGCGCGCCGCCGAACTTCACCAGGGTGGGCTGAAGCGTCTCCTTGCCGGACGCGTTCCCGACAATCACGAAATAGCGATCGCGCTGGAACATCAACTGGTAGCGGTTGACGGTGTGACGCTCGCGGAACGATGGATCGCGCTTTTCGGCGCCGCACTTCGACAAGTAGATGCCGCGAGCGGCCGTGGCGTCGCTCATGCGGTAGATCTCGACGACGATCTCGGGCCCGGCCGGAGCGGTGCGAAACTGCTGCACCAGCAACTGATCGAACCCAATTTCCAGAAACGCCTCGGCGCCGCCGTCAATGCGCCCGTAGAGATCGGCCTTCGTGAAGACCTTCGGTCTGCCCGACTTGCTCCACGCCTCGAAGAACTTATCCGCTGGTAACAGACCGGCATCAAGTGGCATGGCCTGCGCGGTCGCCACCCCGTCAACATCGGGCACGTGAATCATGGACGTCGGCAGCGCGAGGGCCAGGATCGTCCCAGCCAGGCAGGTGAAGAATCGAGAGCGCACGCGTCCCATGGAAGTGTTCTCCGCAGTATTCCCGAATCCCGAATCCCGAATCCCGAATCCCGTCACACGTCGATGCGCGTGTGATTCACTTTGTCATCCGCTACCACACCCAGGCCCAACTTCTCGGCGTAGCGGAGGTACTCCGTGAATCGCGGGTTCTCGTTGACGGTGATTCCCATCTCTTTGCGCTTCGCGGTGATCTGCCTGTGACAGACCATGTCGAGCGCGAACGGATCGGTCGCGAAATACAGGGTGTGGTTGTTGTAGACGAACTGCGCGTTCTTGTCCGGGCCTCCCTCGTACTGCGCGCGCAGGGCATCGGTCACATTCAGCACGAGCTTCTCGCGAATGACGGGCGCCGCCAGCACTTCGGTGCACACATTGAAGAACAGGGGAGCGTGCAACCGGCCCGTGTTGCAGATTGACCCGTAGCCCAGGTTCTTGGTGGCCATCGAGATTCCGGGCCCCGTGTTCTTGAACGCCGCCAGGTTCACGATCTTGGTCAGGCGCGTGGTCAGCAGCTTGCCGAAATACGAGTATTCCCCGTTGAACACGTGTTGGTTCAGGTAGAACTCGTCGTCTTTGTAGCCTTTGACACCCTTGCCGACCACGTCCTTCGCGTAATAGAACACGTTGCGATCGAAGTTGTTGAGGCTGACGTGATTGCCCGACGCGTCCCGCCATTTGTTTCCCTCCTCGTCCATCGTCTGCAGGCCCTCGATCGTCACGCCGGCGGGGAACTTGTCGGGCGTGTAGCCCGCGTCCTTCAGCATGTAGTCGAAGCGATCCCAGATGACGATGTGATTGGCGGGCACCTTGTTGTCCATCAGCCAGCGGACCACCGCCTGGGTCAGTTCGATCTTCGTGTGAATCAGCGGCGGTCCGACCGGATTCACCTTGATCCCCACGATGTCGCCCGACTCGAAGAAGAGGCCGAAGCTCTGCTTCATGTCTTTGGCCGTCAGCGTTCGAACGCCGCGCTCGAACATCTCGGCGACGACTTTCGCGTCGGGCTTATCGTCGACCAGTGCCCGCTTGTCTTTGACCTCGACGACTTTGCCAGGGAATGGGCCAGGCAGGGCGTGCTTGCCTCGCGGAGCCTTCATGAAGTCGTCAATGTTGGTCGCCGGTGGCGCGGGCGCGGGTGTCTGCGCGTCGCTGCTTGGCACGCCGAGCACGATCGTGCCGGCTGCGGCCGAGCACACACCGACCGTCTTCACGAACTCGCGACGCGTGACCGTCGTCGAGGTGTCCATTGAGCGATACGAGCGGGACTTCCTCATCACGACCTCTGCAGGGGCTGATTCTCGGGCAACAGGAACTGGTTTGCTTTGGAGCGGCTTTCGCCGGCGCTGGTGACGTACACTGCCGGCCGGCCCTTGATGGGGCAGGCAAACTCGCACGCGCCGCAACCGGTGCAGCGTTTGGGTTCGACGTACGGCTGGCGCACGGTTTTGGTCTGGCCCGTCGCATCCGTCACCTGGGCTGGTACCAGGTAGATGGCCTTCGGCGACGTCGGGCACCATTCTTCGCACACGATGCACTCGATGCCCATCGCCCACGGGAGGCACCGGCCACGATCGTAGAACGCGGTGCCGATCCGGTTCGGATCCCGCCCAGGTTGCTGCACCGTACCGTCCGGTGCCATCCTGGCCGGACTGCCAATCTTCTCGGCCACCGTCATCTCCCAGATCGCGCCGGTTGGGCATACCTGGGTGCACAACGTGCAATTCGGCTCGCAGTAGCCGATTCGCGGTACGAGCACCGGCGACCACAGGCCCTCTACGCCGGCTTCGAACAGCGCCGGGTGCAAGGCGTTGTTCGGACAGACCTTCATGCAGTCTCCGCACCGGATGCAGCGATCGAGGAAATGCTCTTCGTCGACTGACCCTGGAGGCCTGATGAGGAGAGGATCGCCGGCGGCCTTGACCCCAGGCCCCGTGCGCAGCAGCGGCAGCCCAACCGCGCCCGCGACAAGGCTCGTGACGACGGCTCGCCGCTGGAGTTGAGGTGTTTCGCGCGTCTGTTTGCCGGGCCGGCCCGACCATGTGAACGACAACCCGCCTTCCGGACAGTCACCCAGGCAGTTCATGCAGAGATGACACTCGGCTTTCCGCCAGATGGCGCCCGGGATCGGATCATCGCCCCCCTGGCAGTGCAACTCACATCGTTTGCAGTCGTTGCACTTCTCGTCGTGCTTCTGTAGTTGGACAAACGACCAACGCGATACCACGCCCAGCATGGCACCAAGCGGGCAGATCGCCCGGCACCAGAACCGCGTGACGCGCATGTTGAGCACGAGGACAAACGCGAAGAGCAGCCCGATGGCCAGCGCCTGATGGAAGTGCGGTTGGCGGAAGCTCAGTACCGTCGCGTCCAGGACCGTCGCGACTCCGCTCACGCCGACTCTCGCTGGACCGAGGGGCAGTTCATGCGCCCAGTCAAGCGACGCCCGTAGACCGTAGTTCAGGACGGGCAGTACGGCCGTGGCCATGGACCGGACGAGAAACGACAACGGATCGAGCAGCAGTCCGGCCACCGAGCCGAAGAGCGCCATCACGAGCACGACGGTCAGCACGTAGTACTTGGCGCTCTGCCAGCGCTTGTACCGGTTCGATTCGAGCAGCTTCGGCCCGCGCTTCCGCTCCGACTTCATGCTGCCGACGAAGTGGTGCAGCGACCCAAGCGGGCACATCCATCCGCAGAAGCCGCGCCCGACGATCAGTGCCAGCAAGACGAAGGGCACGGCCCAGAGGAGGTGCCGATAGAGTGATGCGGTTGAGAGCGCTGTCGCGAGCGCCACCAGCGGGTCGGTCTCGAGAAACAGACTCACCGGGTAGGGCACGCGCACATCGGCGCCGGCAGAACGCACCGACCCCGGGAACTCGGTTCGTAGCAGCAGGAAGACGAAGAGCAGAAAAAACGTGATCTGCGACGCGAGGCGAAGCCGGCGCAATGTGGTTCCCCTCATCGCCTTACACCTGCAGCACGTGCGTCCGGAGCGACGCGAAGTCGGTTCTGCCAAGGCCCCGCTCTTCGGCCAATTGCAGGAACCGGAGTCGGGGGACGTCGAGGTTCCACCACGCCTTGGCGGCATACGCATCCACGGCGACCTGGTCGGTGCTCACAATCACGGTGTTGCGCTGCTCGACGTTGTCGACGCCGCCGCCGGTCGGGCCGTTTCGCATCAGCACACGATTGGCGTCCAGCACCGTCAGTGTGGGCCGCGCGAAGGCAGCCAGGTCGACGATGCTCTCGTGGATGCGCTGATGGAGGCGGCTGCGATTGCCGCCGATGATGCCGTACCAGTTCTTCATGCCCAGCGTGACACCGGTCAGGCTGTGGTGTTTGGCAATCGGCACGTTGATCACTTTGGTGGCGTCGAGAAACGGCTCGAGCACCGGCCAGACACCGAGCGTGCCGCCCTTCAGATCCACCTGTCGCATGTGCCGGGTGTCGGGCAGCACCACCTCCGCACCCGCCCGCCGCGCGGCATCGGCGATGCCGCTGCGCGCAAAGCAGCTCTCCGCATCATTGCAGGAGACGTCGGTGACGATGACGGAACGCGCGCCGGCTGCCAGGCACAGCCGCACCAGCTCGGCGACCACGTCAGGATTGGTCGTGGCGGCCTCTTCGGCGGAGCGGTCCCACGCGATATTGGGCTTGATCAGGACCGTGTCGGCTGCCGATACAAAGCGTGACATGCCGCCGATATCGTCAATCGCCTTCTGGACGAGGAGCTGCGGCGACGGCCCCTGCGCGACGACCATCTCCGGCAGCGCGGCGTTGGCCGCGACGGCGTGATCGCGGCCGAGTCCGGTCGCGGCGCCTTCCTCCGGGCGTCGGCTCCGGCCGCCAAGAAAAGCGCCAAGTCCAATCGTGCCCGCGCTGGCGGCGCCGATTCGGAGAACGCGCAGCAGGAATTGGCGGCGGGCATCATCGGGGGCACGCGGGCTCATCGACACGCTCCTCACGAACGGCAACGCAGGCGGGCAGCGAAAACGTACGCCGGCTGGGCGACAGCTGCCCTATCATAGCGTGGCCGGGAGGACAGTCGTCGCTAGACGGGATTCCCGCCTTCGCCTTCGGCTATGGCGGGCAAGCGGGATTCGGGTGGGCCGTGTAACGGGCGAATTCCTGGGAACTCCGGGCTCCCCGACTTCGCTCGTTGAGCTACGGTCGAGGTCTCGCCGTAGCGCTCTGGCGCGGAGGCGGACAGCCCGGCCCGCGTCCCGGCCACGCTGGAGCGTGGCGATCCCAGGGAGCCTGCCTGCGGTGAGCCTGTCGAACCCGTCTGAGGGTTCTGGCGTGGCAATCGGGATTCTGACGTCGGGAGGAACCCGTAGGGGCGGGCCCCCTCGGCACGCCGTAGCCGCAGGCGAAGGCGGCCGTGCCCGCCCTGAGGTCGTGGGGGAGCCTGCATGCAGATCGCCGAACCGATGACGATGGCCACCGACTATGTGATGGGCGCCGTGGCGCTCGCGCTGGCCATCCGCGTATTTCGTCAGGGTGAGTCGGAAGGCCAGATGGCCATGCGGCTGTGGGCGACGGCGCTCGTGATGACCGCCGTCGCGGCGCTGGTCGGCGGGTCGTACCACGGGTTCATCGAGATGCTGCCGCCGAGGGTGGCCACGTGGATGTGGACGCTCACGCTGGCCGCCACAGGCTTCGGCAGCGCCGCGCTGCTGGCGGCCGCGGCCGTGGCAGGCACGGGCGGGGTGTTCCGGCGGGTACTGGTGTGGATCGTCATCGTGAAACTGGCGTGCTACCTCTTCTGGATCTCGTCCCACAGCGACTTTCTCATCGTCATCGTCGATTACTCATCGGCGCTTGTCGGCGTGGTGCTGCTCGCGTGGCTGACAAGGCCGAGCGGTCTCACCAACGCCGCGGGCTGGATCACGGCCGGAGTCGGGGTATCCGTCGTAGCAGCGCTCATCCAGGTACTTCGGATTGCGCCGCACCCGCAGTTCAACCACAATGATCTGTTTCACGTGGTCCAGACAGGGGCGTTGTACCTGTTGTACCGGGGCGGTCTGCTGATGCGCGACGCCCGCTGAGCGAGAAAATGGGGTCAGACCCCATTTTTCCGGCCCGACCGCGAAAAAGGGGTCTGACCTCAATTATCGGTTGCGGTAGACTTCGTGCGCGCCCGCTCGCTCGCGGGTCTGAGGACCCGGGTCCTAACTGGAGGATGCATGTCCACGCCCGTTGCCGCGCCGGAGACGAGCGCCCTTCCCGCCAACGCCTACAAGATGCTCCAACCGGGAGAGACGTATCAGCCCGTGGTGCCGGCCAGCTCCGTGATGGCGGAGACCACCTGGCGCTCGGTGCTTTGGGGCCTGGTCTTCTGCGTGATCTTCACCCTGGCGTCGGCATACTCCGGGCTCAAGGTCGGCCAGGTGATGGAAGCGGCGATCCCGATCTCGATTCTGGCGATTGGCCTGGCGCGCGTGTATCGCCGCCGTTCGACGCTGCTCGAAAACGTCATCATCACGGGCATCGGGGGCACGTCGGGCGCGGTGGTGGCGGGCGCGATCTTCACGCTGCCCGCACTCTACATCCTGAACCTCAACCCGCACCCCGTGCAGACCATCTTCATCTGCCTGGCTGGCGGATGCCTCGGGCTGCTGTTCCTGATCCCGCTGCGGCGGTACTTCGTGCGCGAGATGCACGGCCAGTTCCCGTACCCCGAGGCCACGGCGATCACCGAAGTGCTGGTCACCGGCGAAAAGGGCGGCTCGCAAGCCAAACTGCTCGTTCAAGCCACCATCATCGCCGGCGTGTACGATTTCTTCGTCACGACCTTCCAGGTGTGGAAGGAGTACATCGACTTCCGGTTCGTGCCGGTTGTCAAGTCGCTGGCCGACAAGGCCAAGATCGCCACCAGTTTCGACGCGGTCGCCTTCATCCTCGGCCTCGGCTACGTGATGGGTCTGCGGTCGTCGATGCTACTGGTGGCCGGCGGCGTGCTGGCCAACTTCGTCCTGGTGCCGCTCATCTGGATGATTGGCCAGAACTTCCCGGACGGGATTGTTTCGCCCGGGACGATCCCCATCGCCGACATGACGGCCACGCAGATTTTCCGAGGCTACGTGCGGTTTGTCGGCGTCGGGGCGATCGCGACGGCAGGCCTGTTCGGCATCATCAAGTCGCTGCGCATCGTTGCCGGGTCGTTCGGCATTGCCTTCAAGGCGTTCCGAGCCGGCAAGGCCGCCACTGAGGAGCGCACGGATCGTGATCTCCCGTTGATGGCCCTGCTGCTGGGCGTCGTGGTGTCGGCACTCGGCATCGCCGTGTTCTTCGGCAGGCTGGCGCCGTCATTCACGGTGCTGCTGGTTGGCCTGGCCATGACGCTGGTGTTCTCGTTCTTCTTTGCGTCGGTGGCCGCCAACGCGATTGCCACCGTGGCCCGGAACCCGGTGTCTGGCATGACCATGCTGACGATCATCTTCTCGTCGGTGGTCTTGCTCGAGTTTGGTCTGTCGGGTCAGACCGGGATGTTCTTCGTGATGGCGATCGCCGGCATGGTCTGCACGGCGCTCTCGGTGTCGGGACAGATGATCACCGACCTGAAGACCGGGTACTGGCTCGGGTCGACGCCCGCCGCGCAGCAGCGTGTCAAGCTGCTCGGCGTTGTCGCCTCCGCTCTGGCGGCCGGTCTGGCCATCGTCATGCTGGCCCAGGGATACCAGTTCGGTGAGGCGGTCGCGGGCAACGCCAAGCAGGTGCTCGCCGCGCCCCAGGCGTCGATCATGAAGGCGCTGGTCGAGGGCTTCATGAGCCACCAGCCGGTGGCCTATCTCTTGTTTGCCGCGGGCGCCATGATTGCGGTGACGATGGAGATGTTGAGCGTGCCGCCACTGGTCTTCGCGCTGGGGATGTATCTCCCGCTCGAACTGAATCTGCCGGCGCTGGTGGGCGGCGTGCTGGCGCACTACGTCGACAAGCGATCGGTGGCGACCGGAGGGGAACGCGGCCAACTGATGCGCGAGCGCGGCGTGATCATCGCGTCGGGATTCATGGCGGGCGGCGCGCTTGGCGGTGTCATCGGCGCGGCGCTGCGACTGATTCCCTGCGATGGCTGGTACCCGTCGTTCTGGGGCCTGCACGTCTGTTACGCGGAGAGTTTCATCAATTTACCATTCTTCGACTTCGATCCGGTGTCACAACTCGTGTCGGCGGGGATGTTTGCCGCGATCTGTGTCTACCTGTGGTGGGACTCGATCAGGAAGGTCAGCTGACGTCAGTATGAATAACATTGTTCCAGGTGTGCCGCGAACCAGCGTGCAGGCGACGTTTCCGGATGGCAGCATCTTCGAGGCGCCCCCAGGCACGCCCGTCGGAGACATCCTGCGCGTCGCCTATGGATCACCCGAGGTGCCGATGGTGGCCGCCATTGTCAATGGGCGGCTTCGCGAACTCACCTGGCCGTTGTCGCACGACTCGGATGTCACGCCGCTCTCGGCGGGTAGCACCGACGGGGCACGCATCTACCGTCGTTCGATCGTCTTCCTGATGGTCGTGGCGAAGGCCGATGTGTTCCCGGATGCGGACGTCTACATCGAGCATTCGGCCACGACGACCGGCGCGTACTTCTGCGAGACCCTGGGAGGGGCGCCGTTTACGCAGGATGATCTGGCGGCCCTCGAACGCCGGATGCGGGAGATCGTGGCCGAGGACGTGCCGATTACGCGATCGGCCGTACCGGTGGCCGAAGCCATCGAGCTGTTCCGCGGGCGAGGCGAGGGGGATACGGCCCGGCTGCTGGCCCACCGCGCACGGCCGACCATCGAGCTGTACTCGCTGAAGGGACGGCGTGACTTCTTCCAGGGATACATGGTGCCGTCGACTGGCTGCCTGCGCTATTTTGCGCTGCAGGTCATGCCACCGGGCTTCATGCTGCAGTTTCCGCATCAGCAGACCCCTACCGTCGTCACGCCGACCACCCCTTACCCGAAGCTGTTCGCCGTGTTCGAGCAGGCCGGCCACTGGCACGACCGGCTGGGCATCCGCAATGTCGGCGCACTGAACGACTCGATTGTCGCCGGCCGGTTGCCTGAGATTTCGCTGGTGTCGGAAGCGCTGCACGAGGCGGGCCTGGCCCGCATCGCCGACGAGATCGCGTCGTCGAGCCGGCGGATTCGTGTGGTGCTCATCGCGGGACCCAGTTCGTCTGGCAAGACGACGTTTTCCAAGCGGCTCGCGATCCAGTTACTGGCCAACGGTCTGCGGCCGCTGCCGCTCGGGCTGGATGACTACTTTGTCGATCGATCGCGGACGCCGCGAGATGCGAGCGGGGAGTACGACTATGAGACCATTCGGGCGCTCGATCTGGATCTGTTCAACGCCCATCTCCGGTCGCTCATCGATGGCCGGCCGACCGATCTGCCTCGCTACAATTTCATCACGGGCAACCGCGAGGCCGGGCCGACCATCACGCTCGAACCCGATCACCTGATCATCGTCGAGGGCATTCACGGATTGAATCCGGAGCTGGCGACCAACATTCCGCCGGAAAGTGTCTTCCGCATCTACGTGTCGGCGTTGACGCAGTTGAACCTGGACCGCCACAACCGCGTCAGCACGTCCGATTGCCGGCTGATCCGGCGGACCGTGCGCGATGCCTCGGCGCGCGGTTACAACGCCACCGACACGCTGCGCCGGTGGCCGGCCGTGATGCGGGGCGAGAAGCAGCACATTTTCTGCTTCCAGGAGAATGCGGACGCCGTGTTCAATTCGTCGCTGACGTACGAGATGGCGGTGCTTCGGCCGTTCGCCGAGCCGCTGCTGCTGCAGGTGCGGCCCTTCACGCCCGAGTTCCTCGAGGCAAACCGGCTGCTGTCATTCCTGCAGTGGTTCCGCCCCGCGCAAACCGATGTCGTACCGGAGAACTCGATTCTGAGAGAGTTCGTTGGCGGCTCGGTGCTGAGCCAGTTCCAGCTCTGGCGCACGCCGTCTGATCAGGATGGACCGCGGCGATAGCGTCAGGCGCGGTCCAGATCCTCACGACCCGTCTTGACGTTCCAGCCGAGCAGTTCGTATTGCGCTACGCCGGCCTTCCAGTAAGGGTCGTTGTCCCTCACCCGGTCCATCGCCTGTTCGGCCGCGGCGTCGGGCACGCGCAGCAGAAGCGCGCCGCCGAATCGCGGCTCCAGCGGCCCGGAGGCCACCAGCACGCCCTCCTTCTTCAACTGCTGCAGGTAGGCGCGATGGGCCTCATAGTGGGCGAGGACTTCTTCAATCGGCCGGCGATACCGGATGATGGCGAGTGCGTACATGACACCTCCGAGGTGAGCAGCCATTGTCCAACATCAGGCCCCCGATTTCTCTGATTTTCTCGGCCGGCTGCTATAATCGCGAACCGCACCATTCTGATAACGAGGTCATCATGAAACGTGTTCTAGTGGTCGCCTTCGTGGTGCTTGTCACGGCAGGGCTCGGTTCGTGGACCGCGCAGCCGTCAGCGCCAACCTACGACCTCGTGATTCGCGGCGGGCACGTCCTGGATGGCGCGGGGAACCCGTGGGTGGTCGCAGATGTTGCCGTGACCTCCGACACGATCGTCGCGATCGGTTTCGGTCTGGCCGGCAAGGGCAAACGCGAGATCGACGCGCGCGGACTGGTGGTCTCGCCCGGGTTCATCGACATCCATACGCATGCCCGGCGCGGAATCTTCGAGGTGCCGACTGCCGACAACTACGTCCGGCAGGGTGTGACGACGCTGTTTGAGGGGCCGGATGGGGGATCGCCGGTTCCGCTGAAGCCGTTCCTCGATCGCATTCAAAACACGAAGATCACGCCCAACTGGGCCATGTTCATCGGACAAGGCTCGGTGCGCGAGGCGGTGATGGGGCGGGTCAACCGTCCCGCCACGCCCGACGAACTGGAGAAGATGAAAGACCTCGTGCGGACGGGGATGAAGGACGGGGCATTTGGCCTGAGTTCAGGCCTGGTCTATGTGCCCGGCGTCTTCACGCCGCCGGCGGAGGTCGAGGCCCTGGCCGCGGTCGCGGGCGCGATGGGTGGGATGTACCAGTCGCATATGCGCAACGAGGCGGCCGGCGTGCTCGACAGCGTCCGGGAGACGATTGCCGTCGGCGAAAAGGGCCACATGCCGACGCAGGTGACACACCACAAGATCATTGGCACCGGCAACTGGGGCAAGAGCACCGAGACACTGCGGCTGGTCGCCGAGGCGCGTGCGCGTGGCGTCGACGTGACCATTGATCAGTACCCGTATACCGCGTCGGCGACGAGCATCAGCGTGCTGCTGCCGCCGTGGGCGCTCGAAGGCACGAACGCCGAGGTCGTGGCGCGGATCAAGAACCCTGCGCTTCGGGCGAAGATGAAGCCGGCCATTGTCGAATCGATGCGGCTCGAGCGAGGCGGCGGGGACGCCAAGAACGTGGCCGTGTCGTCGTGCACGTGGGATCCGAAATTGGCCGGAAAAAACCTCGCCGATATCACGCGCGCACGGGGTGCCGAGCCGACGCTCGAGAACGCGGCCGACTCCGTCCTGTGGATTGTGGAGCAGGGCGGGGCGCAGGGGATTTTCCACGCGATTGACGAAGGCGACCTCGAGCGGATTCTCAAGGCACCCGAGACCATGATCGGATCGGACGGGGAGGTGCCGGTCTTCGGCAAGGCCTCGCCGCATCCGCGCAGCTATGGCACGTTTGTGCGCGTGCTCGGGCGCTACGTGCGCGAGCGGCACGTCATCACGCTGGCCGACGCCGTACGGCGGATGACCTCATTTCCAGCATGGCGCGCCGGCCTGCACGATCGCGGCCTGCTGCGACCGGGGATGAAGGCCGACATCGCGATCTGGGATGCCGACCGGATTGGCGACACGGCGACATACGAGCAGCCGCATCAGTATGCCGTTGGCGTCAGCCGCGTGATCGTCAACGGGGACGTCGTGCTCGAGGATGGGCACATGACCGCCGCGCGGCCAGGCCGCGTGCTGCACGGCCCGGCTTACGTCGTGCAGAAGTAGGATAAAGGGAGAAAGGTTCCGATGAAATCTCGTCTGCTGATCATTCTGCTGCTCATCGTCGCGGCCGTCGGGCCGGCATCCACTGCTTCGGTGCCAGCCCGTGCCACGCACGGCATGGTGGTGTCTCAGAACGCGATCGCTTCGAAGGCCGGCGTCGACGTGCTGAAGGAGGGCGGCACGGCGATTGATGCGGCCGTCGCCACCGCATTCGCGTTGGCCGTCGTGCATCCGACCGCTGGCAACATCGGCGGCGGCGGATTCATCGTGTTTCGGCCGGCAGCGGGCGACCCGGTGGCGTACGACTTCCGCGAGATGGCGCCGACGGGGTCGTCGCCGACCATGTTCCTCAAGGAAGGGAAGTACGACTCGACCATCCACCACCAGGGCTATCTGTCGGTCGGCGTGCCGGGCACCGTGGCCGGCCTGCACGCGGCGTGGAAGGAACACGGCAAGCTGCCGTGGAAGCGGCTGGTCGAACCCGCCGTGGCGCTGGCTCGTGACGGTTTCGTGCTCTCCGAGGGGCTTGCCCGCTCGCTCAGGGGCGTGCTGCCGGAAATGAAGAAGTACCCGGCGTCGATCGCGCAGTTCTCGAAGGCCGGCGTGCCGTACGAGGCCGGCGAGACCTTCAAGCAACCTGACCTGGGGCGCACGCTCGCACGGATTGCAGAACAGGGCCCGGCCGGCTTCTACGACGGCGAGACCGCCACGCTCATCGAGAAGGAGATGAAGGCCAAGGGCGGTCTCATCACACGCGCCGATCTGAAAGCATACAAACCCGAGAAGCGCACGCCCATCCGGGGCTCGTATCGTGGCTACGACGTGATCTCCATGCCGCCCATCAGTTCGGGTGGCACGGCCCTGGTCGAAATGCTGAACATGCTCGAGGGGTACGACCTGGCGGCAAGCGGATACGGGTCCGCACAGTCCATCCACCTGATGACCGAGGCCATGCGCCGCGCGTACGCGGACCGCGCCCGGTACCTGGGTGACCCGGCGTTTAATCCGCAGATGCCGATCGCCCGTCTGATCTCAAAGCCGTATGCCGCCGAACTGCGAAAAGCCATCAAGCCCGACCGCGCGTCTCCGTCATCGCCGACCAGTTTCGAATGGCCGATCGAGCCCGAGGAGACCACGCATCTCTCGGTGGTCGACGAAGCGCGCAACGCGGTGTCGATGACCTACACGCTCGAAGGCGGCTACGGTTCGATGATCGTGGTGCCAGGCGCGGGCTTCCTGCTGAACAACGAGATGGGCGATTTCAATGCCGGGCCGGGACTGACGACGGCCGCAGGGCTGATCGGGACCGAACCGAACATGGCGGCGCCCGGAAAGCGCATGCTGTCGAGCATGACGCCGACCATCCTGGCGAAGGACGGGCAACTGTTCATGGTGACGGGCAGCCCGGGCGGACGCACAATCATCAACACCGTCCTGCACACGATTCTGAACGTCGTCGATTTCGGGATGAACGCACAGGAGGCGGTCGACGCGGCGCGGTTCCACCATCAGTGGCTGCCGGATCGGATCACCTATGAACGCAATGGGTTCTCGCCCGACACCATCGCGATCCTGAAGGCCCGGGGGCACCAGCTTCAGGCCGGAGGCGCGCAGGGTGTGGCCGAAGCCATTGTGCTCAACCCGCGGGACAAGAAGCTCGATGGCGGTTGCGACCGCCGGGCGCCCGACGGGGGAGCGATTGGGTACTGACGCGAAGAGCCTGCGGCAGACGGGGTTCGGGATCGCGGATTCGGGATTCGGAAGAGTCCCGCGGGGCTGCGGCACGGAGGTGACGCGGCGATTCGCTGAGCGGCCCCTCGAACCAAGCCGACAGCGAAGTCCTGAGCGAAGTCGAAGGGCGTCAGTCTGCAAAACGTGCCGTGAGGGCCAAGACCGGCTGGGGGTGAGGGCCCCCCAATCGTGAGGTCGGCGACAAGCCCCGTCAAGGCGCGTTTTGGTGCGCCGTGAAGCGGCGTGTTCCTCGTGGGATGAAAGGAGCCCACCCCTATGAACCGCTGAGCAGTAGGGTAGCGCGGTCCCCTGCGTGAGGTCGTGAGACCTCCAGCAGAAGCGGGACCTGTAT
>JAPKZQ010000038.1 GCA_026393675.1 Acidobacteriota bacterium
CGCGTCGCCCGCATCGCGCGCGGGCCACGCGGCCTACCAGCGGCTGGAGCACGCGATGGACGCCTATCTGACGGAGGTGCACCTTGCTGCGTAGAAAACTTGACTCAAAAACTCAGATCCGAATCAATCAAGACTTCTAGAACCGCACGACGCCGCCGAAGTACGGGCCGCTCAGCATCGCCGATCCGTGCACGTTGGTCACGGTCACCCCAATATTAATCTTCCGGTAACCGGCCTGCGCGCCGAGGTTGTTCGTGACGTTGAACGTGGTGTAAAAGTCGTACTCGGTGTAGTGCGCGATGGTGTCCTTGACGAGACTCGACGGCAGCTTGAAGTAGGTGTACTCCCCGGTGATGGAGAACCCCGGCGCCAGATAGACCCTGCCGATGGCGCCAATCGCCGGGATGGGCGCCTGCGCCTTGGCGAACTCGTTACCGACCACGCTGTTCAATTGAATCTGCGCCTGGGTGACCTTGGCCTCCAGAACCACGCCAAAGAACCCGGACTTGGTCGACACGAAGTCGTACTCATAGCCAAACCGGTACGTCTTCCACTGGAGATCGGATGCAATCTGGGCGTTGACGGGATACTGCCGGCCGTTGAAGTAGATGGTGGCATCGATCGCCGCCGTCGACGTGTAGGCTAACGGGAGATAGGCGAAACGGAACTTATGCCGGGTCGCGGGCTTGAGCACGATCCGGATGTCGTAGATCTGTTTCTTCACGATCCCGAGATCCCCCTGGGCGTTAATCGTGGTGCCCGCAACCCCAAGACTGTCGCTCGAGACGACAAAAACGGGATCCGGGCTCCAGAGGTTGGCGCTGATCTCGACGTGATAGCTCTCGCCCTTCTGGCTGGCTGACGCAGAGCCTGGGGCGGGCATCGGGCGATACTGGGCGTAGGCTGGGGAAACCGTGACTGCCGCGACCAGGATGACCACGAGGCAGGGCAGCAGAACTTTCAGCGAGCACTTCGTCATAACGCAGACTCCTGCCAAAAAAGGAACCGCGGCTGAGCACACATCCGCATGTGCACACGGAGTGCCTGCTGGGATAGGCATCCGCAGAATACCACAGCAGCGGTCTTACGCCGCCGACGGTGCGTGCCCTCTCTTGCGGACAATCGCAAGGGTCGTTTCGATGGCCATCAGGCCCGCCAGGACGATCAGGACCAGCGATACGACCGGAATCGCCGGGTGGATGGCGGGTTTGCCGAGAATCCAGGGATCGATTGCCACGTAATCGTTTCCGTCGGCCATCTCGACAGCCGGCGTCGTGCGGCTGTCGTCGAGCCGGAAGACCGTCTTCGCGAGGAACGCGCCGTGCGTCCTGTAGGCGATCCACAGAATCACGCTGGCGCCTGCCACAATGACGAGGATGCTCATAGCGTCTCCGTCCGGGATTGAGTCGGATGAGGCTCGTTGTAGCCGAGGCCGCAATCGCTCCGGTATGCTGAAGATGACCCATGGCGACCGGACCCCTCCGTCAACTGATCGACTACGCGTTGCGCTATCGCCGCAGCTTCGCCCTGGGCCTCGTATGCACGGCGCTCTCGACGGCCATGTCGCTCACCGCCCCGTGGGTGCTGAAACATGCGGTCGACGACCTGACGCTCGGCGTCACGATGGCCAAACTGCAACTCTACGCGAGCCTGGTGCTCGGCCTGGCCCTGGTCGGCGGGTGGTTCCGGTTCCTGATGCGGCGGATCCTGGTGGGTGCTTCGCGCCACATTGAGTACGACCTGCGCAACGCGTTCTTTGCGCACCTGCAGCGCCTCCCGCCGGCGTACTTCCATGCCAGTCGCACCGGCGACCTGATGTCGCGTGCGACCAACGATTTGAACGCCGTGCGCATGATGATCGGGCCGGCCGTGATGTATTCGGCCAACACCCTCATCGTGTTCGTGGTGGCGCTGGCGTTGATGCTACGGATCAACACCAGGCTCACGCTGATTGCGCTTATCCCGCTGCCGTTCGTGTCGGTGTCCGTGCGGTATTTCGGAGCCGCGATTCACCGGCGCTTTGAACGCATCCAGGCGCAGTTGTCGGATCTGAGTGCGGTCGCCCAGGAGGCGCTGGCCGGCGTCCGCGTCGTGCGCGCGTATCGCCAGGAGTCCGCCGAACTCGACCGGTTCCGCGACGCCAATCATGAGTACGTGCGTCGCAATCTCGGGCTGATTCGACTCCAGGGCATGTTCTATCCGAGCCTCGGGCTGCTGCTCGGCATCGGCGGATTACTCGTGCTCTGGCTGGGCAGCCGCGAGGTGATGCGCCACCGCATGACGATTGGGGAATTCGTCGCGTTCAACGCGTATCTCGGCATGCTGACCTGGCCCATGATCGCCTTTGGCTGGGTCACCAACATGCTCCAGCGGGGCGCCGCGTCGTGGAAGCGGATGCTCGAGGTGATGTCCAAGGTGCCGGCCGTCTCGGACAGCAGAGCCGGAACCGCATTTCGGGAATCGGCAGATATCCACGGGGCGATCGAGATCCGGAACCTCACGTTCGCCTATGACGGCCGGCCCATCCTGCGTGATGTGTCGCTCAGCGTCGCGCCCGGCCGCACGCTCGCCATCGTGGGCGCGACCGGGTCGGGCAAGAGCACGCTCATCAACCTGCTGCCGCGGCTGTACGAGCCGCCACCAGGCACGGTGTTCATCGACGGTGTCGACGTCGGCGAGATCCCGCTGTACGTGCTGCGTGGCGCGATTGGGTTCGTGTCACAGGAGCCGTTTCTGTTTTCCGAGAGCATCAGTGAAAACGTCGCCTTCGGAGTCCAGGCGCAGCAGCCTGCGACCACCGGGCTTGACGAGGCCAGCGCGGGCCATGCGCGCGGCAAGGACGGCGGCCCTGTCGATCGGGCCGATGGTGCGCGGGCTGGCGGTGGAGCAGACGAGCACACGGTTGCCGGCGCTTCGGCGGTTGCCAGACTCGACAAGGACGTCGCTGGATTTCCAGCCGGCTACGACACCGTCGTGGGCGAACGCGGCATCACGCTGTCGGGTGGACAGAAGCAGCGAACGGCACTGGCGCGCGCGGTGATGACCGACCCACGCATCCTGATTCTCGACGATGCGCTGTCGGCGGTGGATACGTACACGGAAGAGGAGATCTTGTCGCGGCTGCGGCGGGTGATGAAGCAGCGCACCTCCATTATCGTGTCGCACCGGATCTCGACGGTGCGCGAGGCCGATCAGATCGTCGTGCTCGGCGACGGGCAGATCCTCGAACGTGGCAGCCACGCCGAACTGGTCGCCCAAAACGGGGTGTACGCCGAGATGTGCCGGAAGCAGATGCTCGAGGAGGAGCTTCAGGAGGCGTTGTAGGGGCGCTGGCTCGTGTCGGCGGGAGGGCGGTTTCCGTCGCCCCGCAGGCACGGGGGGCGGGGGCCGCGTACAAGAAGCAAGAACTGAAGGACAACGGGTGGCCACACAGGAAGATGACATCGTCGGAAAGGCCTACGACGCCGTGCTCATGCGGCGGCTGATGGGATATCTGCGTCCGTACTGGCTGTCCGTGCTCGCCGCGTTCGCGGCCATCGTGGGCGGATCGCTGCTCCAGCTGGCCCAGCCCTACCTGATGAAACTCGCCATCGATCGGTACATCGCCAACGGCGATGTCGACGGGATGAACCGCATCGCGCTGCTGTTCCTGTGCGTGCTGGTCGGGTCGTTCGTGTTCGAGTACATCCAGACCTTCGTGCTGCAGATGATCGGCCAGCGCATCATGTACGACCTGCGCATGCAGATCTACGGGCACCTGCAGCGGCTGGACGTCGCCTTCTACGATCGCAATCCGGTGGGCCGCCTGATGACGCGTGTCACCACCGACGTCGACGCCCTCAACGACCTGTTCACCTCCGGCGTCGTGTCGGTCTTCGGCGACATCTTCACTCTGGCCGGCATCATGATCGTGCTCGTCACGATGAACTGGCGGCTCGCGCTGGTCGCGTTCTCGGTGCTCCCGCTGATCGTCCTCGTCACACAGTGGTTCCGCCGCAACGTGCGCGATTCCTACCGGACGGTGCGCACGTGGATCGCGAAGATCAATACCTTCCTCCAGGAGAACATCACGGGGATGGCCACCGTGCAGCTGTTCCGCCGCGAGGCGCGCAACTACGGCCGCTTCGACCAGATCAACCGGGGGCATCGCGACGCGAACATCGACTCGATCTTCTATTACGCCGTGTTCTACCCGGCGATCGAAGTGGTCGGCGCGCTGGCCACAGCGCTCATCATCTGGCGCGGCGGCGGCGACGTGGTCTCACACACCGTGACGCTGGGCACGCTGGTCGCCTTCATCCAGTACTCACAGCGCTTCTTCCGGCCGATCAGCGACATGTCGGAGAAGTTCAACATCCTGCAGTCGGCCATGGCGGCCTCCGAGCGGATCTTCACGCTGCTCGACACGCCGGTCGTCATTGCCAGCACCGCACCGGTCAGGGCCACGGCGTGGCGAGGGCACGTGGTGTTCGACGGCGTGTGGTTCGCCTACGCCGGCGACGACTATGTGCTCCGCGATGTGTCGTTCGAGGTCAAGCCCGGCGAGCGCGTCGGCATCGTCGGCGCGACCGGAGCGGGGAAGAGCACGATCATCAACCTGCTGATGCGGTTCTACGAGGTGAGCCGCGGGCGGGTGCTGATGGACGGTGTCGACATCCGCGACATCGAGTTGGCCGAACTGCGGCGCCTGTTCAGTCTGGTGCTCCAGGATGTGCACGTCTTCTCGGGGACGATTGGCGGCAATATCCGCCTCGGCGACGCGAGTATTGACGACGAGCGCGTGCGGGCGGCCGCCAGCGCGGTGCACGCAGATCGCTTCATCAACCGGCTGCCGAAGGGCTTCGACACGGCCGTGGCCGAACGGGGCGCCACGCTGTCGACGGGTCAGAAGCAGCTTCTGTCATTCGCCCGCGCGCTCGCGTTCGACCCGCGGATTCTCGTCCTTGACGAGGCCACGTCGAGTGTCGACACGGAAACGGAGCTGCTGATCCAGGACGCGCTGCACGTCCTGATGGCCGGCCGAACGACCATGGCGATCGCGCATCGGCTATCGACCATTCAGGACGTGGACAAGATCCTGGTCTTGCACAAGGGGCAACTGCGGGAGTCCGGCACGCACCAACAGCTGCTGGCGCTGCGAGGGATTTACTATCGGCTGTATCTGCTCCAGTACAAAGATCAGGAGCGGCTGCCGGACCGTCTGCCCGGCACACCGCTCCTGGTTGAGCCAATCGCGTAGCGCCTCGCGCCTGCAAGAACCAAGGATCCTGAATAGCGATTGTCTTCCCCGGGATCGCCACGCTCCAGCGTGGCCTTGACGGAGCCGGGCTGGAGCCCGGCGTTCCCAGGGGGACTCTCGGCTCGGATTCCCCGAATCCCTAATCCCGGCTACTTCTTCACGATCCTGATGTTTCCGCTGAACGAAGTGAGCTGCAACATGGCGGAGCCGTCACCAAAGATGCCCTGCATCGACTGACGCATCCGCCGGCCGCGGCCCGGCGCGGCGTCCCCTCCGGCTTTCAGCTTCAGTGCCAGATCGCTCGTGACCTCCCCGCTGAAGGTCGAGGCGGAGACCTCGATGCCGATCTTGTCGCTGGCGAAGATCGTGACGTCGCCGGAGTGCGAGGCGAGCTCGTACCGTCCCCCTTTGGCCAGGGAGCCGCCGAACGTCACGCCGCCGCTCACGGTCTTGACCGCCACGCGTGTCGTCGTGATCGCCTCGCAGGTCACATCGCCGCTGACACTGTTCACCTGGATTTCGCTGGCTGTGACATCGTTGAGTTTCACGTTGCCGCTGACGCTGCTCACGCTCAGTGCGGCGGTCGACTTCGACGCCTGGACGTGGACATCGCCGGACACCGACTTGACGGCTCGCACGTCGGTCGCGGAGGCCACCGAGACGTTGCCGCTGATGCTGTTGACGTGGATCTCGCCGTCGAGACCCGAGATCTTCTCGTCGCCCGAAATCGACTTCACATTGATCGCAGCCGACTTGGGCACCGTCACCGTATAGTCGACCCACACTCTGATGCCCCGGCCTTCGGGGTAGCGCGTTCGCACGTCGACGCGGTTGGCCGTGGTCGCGACCTCGATGGTCACTTCCTTCAGCTCCTCGGCGCTCCGGCCCCTCTTGACAGCGTCAATGACCACCTGATCGCCCGATCCGCCCGTGATGACGATGGTGCCGGAGATGTTCGACAGGTCGAAGGCGCCGCCCTTGGCGAGCGGAACCGTCTTCGAGAACTTCTCGGTCTGCTGGTCGGCGTCGAGAATGGATGGCGCAGCGTTGGCCGGCACGGCGGCGCGCGCGGATCCCGCCAGCAGCACCACACCGGCGATTGCGAGAAGTGCGAGGAATCGATGTGTCTTCATGATGTCACCTGCTTAGTGTTTCGACTCGCAATTACGGTTGCGTATTCTCGCGAGATGATCCGGCCAAGACGCTCGCTCAGCACTAAGTCCTGAGGGAATAAGTTCGTCGCCGAACTTATGAATCGAAGGACTTACGATTTGCTCAGGCCCCCGATGATTTTGGCCGCGCCCGCCTGGTCGCCCTTTCTCATGACGTTGATGAGCGCGATGGTGTCTTCGAGCAGCGCGACTTTCTGCCGCAGCGCGTCAAACAGACTCGTCTGGGCGAGCTGGCTCGTCGGCTGCGACTTGATGGCTGCCCGGCTCTCGCGGATCGCCTGGTCGATGATGCCCATGTTCTTCTGGAGCGTAGCGGCCACGGCCGGGTCGAGCGCTGCCTGCTCAGAGGTGACGATCTTCTCGAGTCCGGTGATGGCCTGCTGGTAGTTGGCATCGGCTATCCGCAAGTGCTCGTCAACGTCTTTGACGGTGGCAGGCGCGGAAGGGTGCACTGCGGCTGCGGCGGTCTGGGCAGGAGCGGTCTGTGCGGGTGTTGTTGGCTGCGTCTCCGGCCGAGGCCCTCGCAGCACGACGACACTGGTGACCACCGACAGGACCATCACAGCCGCCATGGCCATCGCGACACGCGCGCCCGTCCAGAATGTCCGGGATCTCGCGGGCGTCTGCGCCGCCAACTGACCCGCAATCCGCGCCCACACCTCGGGCCGCGGTGCATGCGTTGGCAGAGCCCTGGTGCCACGCCGGATCTCGCGCAGATCATCGGCCATGCGGCGGCACGATTCGCATCCAGCCAGGTGGGAGTCGAGTTGCTCGCGCGCGGCCGGGTCAAGACGGTCGTCAACGAAGTCGTCGACCAGTGGCGCCATCCGCTCGCAGGTCAGAGCTGTTGGTCGTTTGGTGTCCATCACCGTTCTCCGCGCCTTCCATCCGCGCCAGCCGTGGTCGATGCTGCCGCCGGCCGCCGGGCCTCATCGGCAGGACCGCCCCGCAGGAACGCCCGCAGACGGACGCGGGCCTTGTGCAGCAGCGATTTCGACGTGCCCTCCGCGATGCCGAGCATGTCGGCCACCTCGCGGTGTTCGTGTCCCTCGACGTCGTGCAGCACGAATGCCGTCCGGTAGCTTGGCGGCAGTCGCGAGATGGCCGATTCGAGGTCGATCCGGTCGAGTGCACGGTCCGGCTGCCACGATGGGCTGGCCACGGGCTCCAGGCCTTCGACGTCGTCGATGAAGTCGGTGGCCTTCCGCTGCCGACCCTGGTGGCTTCGCAGGTGGTCCAGGCAGGCATTGACCGCCAGCCGGTAGAGCCACGTGCCGAGGGCGGCGTCGCCACGGTAGCTGTCGATCCGGCGGTACACCTGCAGAAACACGTCCTGCAACAGATCCTCGGCATCCGCCGCGCTCCCCGTCATGCGATAGGCCACGTTGTACAGCCGCCCGCTGTGACGCCGATAGAGCTCTTCGAACGCCACCATCTCGCCTCGTCTACACCGCGCCGCGAGATCACGGTCCGTCCGATCGGCTTCCGTCTTGTTTGACGTAATCATGCCCCCTCTGCGTTGCCTCGCGCGCCAGAATAACTAGTGTTTGGCACGCGACCGCTGCTCAGGGGATACGGAGCTTTGGCGGGGACAGTTCCCGCCTCTTCGGGCCTTCGCCAGGACTGGAGGGTTCCACTGGGCGTGCCGCCAGCACGCGCGAGGCGAATGTCGGCGGCACCGCCCTGGACGTCAGAAGCGGATGCGGAGGCCCGCGCTTGCCTGGATGCCGCCCAACCTCACGCTGGATTCACTGCCAGCGGCTGCCGAGAACGTCGCGGTGGCCCGCGAGAACCGGACCAGGCTGCCGAGTCCCATGTGCGTGTTGAACAGATAGGACAGATCGAGACCGGCCGTGAAGCCTACGCCCGTCTTGTTGACCGTCCGGGACTCGACACCGGTCAACGTCGCCGAGTCGAATGGATACGATTCGGTATAGCGCGGCAGCGTGGCCATGTCCTGGCGCGTCGTGAAGTAGGCGGGCCCGGCAAACAACATCACATCGAGGGCCCCGGCTGGCCGAAGGAGCCATGACAGCTCGGCCGAGACCATGGTCTCCTCACGCTTGAGGCCGTTTGCGGTTCCCGACACGTCTCTGAACTGACTGAAGTAGAACGGGTGGGGCAGTCGCGCGCTGATGTCGGCTTCGCCCGCCCGGGTGAACCGGGAGACGCCGAGGCCAAGGCCCACGTTCCCCCAGATCCGGAAGCCCCCGCGTCCGGCGATCAGGGCAGCGTTGACGAATTTGTACGTGGCCGTCAACGTCCCGTCTTCACCGTACAACTTGAATGTCACATTCGAGGTGAATCCAGGCGTCGCGGTCTGCACCCCGCCATCCACATGGAGGTACCCGGCGTCGCTCCACTTGCCTGATGGCTGCGCATCGACGCGCCCGGCGGCCAGGACCACCAGGGCCATCGCCGACGCTAGGATCAGAATGAAACGTCGCTTCATATCGTTCTTCCTTTGAGTGCGGCCACGTCGTATCAGTGTCACGATACTCCGACGGCCGTCCACGCCTGTGTCACGGCCTGCTCGACGTTGCTGCCAGCGCCGTACAGGTCCCGCGCGGCCTGAATGGTCGCCGCTCTGGCCACCGAGAACGTCGCGCCGGCCGGCAACATCTGCGTGAACGCCCGGTAGAACACCTTTTCGATCTTGTCGCGGGAGGCACTGCCCACTCCGGTGACACTCAGCCCGGAGGTGCGATCAGTGCCGCCTTCAATTGCCAGGTAGAAGGCGTGATTGGAAATGCCCGAGTTGGTATGGACGCCTCCGTTGTCGGATTTGCCCGTGTACCGCTTCGAATAGTGATCCGGATCGCCGAAGGCGCCAGGGTTGGCCATGGACCTGAACCCACCCATTGGCGTCGTGAGGTCCTCGCCCAGCGTGTAATCGGCTTTCAGATACGCGCTGCCGACCGGCTGGTAGTAGAACTCCACGCTTGTGCCCATCATGTCGGAGAACGACTCGTTGAGCGCGCCCGATTCGTTCTGGTAGATCAGGCCCGACGAATAGTCGGTGACGCCATGCGTGAGTTCGTGCGCGACGACGTCGAGCGCCCCGGCGAAGTAGTTCCACTTGTACCCGCTGACGGTGGCATCGGGCGGCAGGCCTTCGCCATACACCATGATTCCGTCGCCGGCGTAGAACGCATTGAGGTAATAGAGATTCAGCGTGCTCGAGGAGACCTTGTTCCAATCGGCGCGGACCACGGGGTGTACCACGCTCTTGATGGTCAGGTTCCGTCCATCGAGGCCAGACCGGCCGAATCGCTTGTAGAAGTAGTCGAACGTCCACCCCGTGTAGGCGTGCGCATCGACCGCAGCTGGATCGGTCCAGGTGTTGTCGGTACTGGCGCTCGTGTCGGGGACGCCCAGCGTGATCACCCCGTACAGGAAGTCCTGCGTCCGGGTCAGATCGCCCTTCAGGTCGAAAGTGTAGATGGTGGCCGGCCGCATTTGGTCCCACGTTCGGTAGATGCCGTTGTTGAACGTCGTGCTGACCTTCTTCTGATCGCCCAGCACGCCGGTTCCCGTCCCGATCTCGGTCTGCAGATCGCTGTAGCTCGACACCAGCGCGCCGGTGTGCGCGTCGATGAAATACACCATCACGTTGTCATCGGTGGCCAGGCGCACCCGGTACGCCAGAGCAAAGCCGCCGGCGTCGGATGGCACCACCATCAGGTCCGGAGTTCTGGCCGGTCCGCGGTCGGTGCCCCCCAGTGCCGAGGCCACGGCGGCGGCATCCTCCGCGCCGAGCGTCGGGGTGGTGTCGATGTCGATGGCGGGGTAGACCGTGCCGAACACCGAAACCGTCTCGGCTCCATCGAGCTGCCGGACCAACTCGCCGCCGAAGACGCGAACGCCCTGATGGTATTGGTCGAATCGCTGATGGATTCGTCCATCCACCAGCGCATCGGTCTCGGAGGCGCGAAGACGCAGCTCACGGCCTCGGACCATCCGGCCGATCTCGGCATCCCACGTGCGCAGATCGGCCGCCGACGTCGCGTCGACTTCCCGCAGCCGGTCCGGGCGCTCGCCTCGCGCAGGCCTCCCAGGCGTTTGCGGGGCCGCCATCAGGACGGGCGCCGCCAGGCAGAGCACGAGCAGTGCAATCGACCAGCGTCGGCCCTTCATCAGCACACGCATGGCACCTCCGTGTGGGGAAACTATACCTTAGGGATTGGGGATTGGGGAGTCGGGAGTCCCGCCTTCGCCTCGAGCCTGTCGAAGCGCTTCGGCGTGGCAAGCGGGAGTCGGCAAGGCTGGGTCACGGCGACTTCCTGGGATCGCCGGGCTCCACAGCCCGGCTCCGGCGAGAGCCACGCTGGAGCGTGGCGATCCCAGGCTCGAGACCGATTGGACAGTTGGCAGCGTGACCCGCCTGGGATCGCCGGGCTCCAGCCCGGCTCCGGCGAGAGCCACGCTGGAGCGTGGCGATCCCGGGAAGAGTGGATGATCGCTTCTGCGTGGCACAAGTAACTATTATCGAACATAAAACGAAACAACGAGGTCGGCAGGCGGTCCTCATCCGGCGTTTCGGCAGCCGCTGAAAAACTCCACAGATCCGCCTTTCCGCACTAAAAATACGAAGGGTTGGATCGCGTGGAAGGGCCGGCCGCCATTCGGCGCGAATTTCGAAGGAATTGGTAAGGTCTCTTTCGCTCGAATCTGGCGCTCATCTTGCTATTTCATCGACGGGACTTGAGTCTGTACTGTAAGCTGTTGGACCAGCCTGTCGGGGGGTTGCTCCGGTCATCCTGTTTACCGGGGGGCAGTACTGATGAATCGAGGAGGAGAATCAATGAGATTAAAGGGTCTGATTTGGACGCTGGCCTTGGTGCTGGTCGTCGGCTTGGCCGGCGGGGCCTGGGCGCAGGAACAGAGCGGAGGCATCCAGGGAGTCGTGAAGGACTCGACTGGGGCCGTTCTACCTGGCGTAACCGTTGAAGCCCGCAACGTGGTGTCGTCCGGTGTGCTGAACACCGTTACCGACGCCAAGGGCGCGTATCGCTTTCCGGCGGTTCCGCCGGGAACATATGAAGTCACCGCGAAACTGCAGGGCTTTAATCCCGCCAGAGTTCCGAACGTCGTGATCGCGCTCGGCAGGATACTGTCCGTCGATCTATCGCTTGCTGTTGGCGGCATCACTGACACGGTGCAGGTCACGGGCGAATCGCCGCTGATCGATACCAAACAGAATGCGTCGTTCACGACGGTAGGCCAGGACATCATCGACCGCATCCCGAAGGGGCGCGACTTCTCCACTGTCGTCGCGACGGCGGCCGGCGCGCAGAACGAGAGCCGGTCGGGCGGCATCCAGGTGGACGGCTCGTCGGGTTCCGAGAACCGGTTCATCATCGACGGCATGGACACGACCAACCTGCAGGGGGGCACGCAGGGCAAGACGATGCTGCTCGACTTCATCCAGGAGGTCCAGGTCAAGTCGTCGGGCTACAACGCGGAGTTCGGTGGATCGACGGGCGGTGTTGTGAGCGCGATCACCAAGTCGGGCAGCAACAGCATGCGCGGGACGATCGGCATCTACGACCAGGGCGACTGGGGCTACGGCGCTCGCCGCGGCTATCACCGCTTCTATCCGTACGCCTACAACGGCAATGCCTCCAGCTTTACGCCCGAGGGGATCAACTGCCAGACCTCCGGGCTGATGCAGTCTCTCGGCGCGGTTCCCGGCTCGGTTGCGACGGCCACCAAGCCTGCCGGCGCGGTGGTTCCGTGCGTCGGCAGTGCCGACTTGCTCGCGCCCGACAACGCGTGGAGATACCTCAGTCCGGTCGCCGACCTCGGCGGCCCGATCTTCAAGGACAAGCTGTGGTACTACGCAGGCTGGTCCTATGCGAAGAACAACTACTCGCACGACGCGATCTTCATAAACGACCCGCAGCAGACCAACCGCCACTTCGAGCGGTGGGACTACTCGAACTACCTCAACTACAACGCCACGTCGCAGATCACCAATAACATGCGCGTCAGGTTCAGCGGGTCGAACCAGAAGAACAAGAATCGTGGCAACATACCGACGCTGCAGCCTGATAACGATCCGCTCGGCTTCGCGTACAACTCGAACTACCCGTGGATCGCGGCGAGCGCGCCGATGAAGGGCTACACGACGACGACACTGCCGCTCGTCAACGGCCAGCTCGACCAGAAGACCTTCGATAACACCTACGTGAACAACGGCGGCGACTCCTGGAACAACAGCTACTCCGGTAACCTCGACTGGGTGATCACGCCCACGTTGTTCATCAACGCCACGGCGGGCTACTTCTTCTACAACAACACCACCCCGCCCGAGATTCGGTTCAACGACGTCCGCTACATCTACAACCAATCGCCCTGCGGCCTTCTCGACGCGCCGTCGAGCCTCTGCCAGACCACCGGCTGGTCCAACACCCAGCTGACGTCGGCCGGCACCGAGAAGAACATCTTCAACCGTGTCTTCGCCAACGTGAACGGCACGTACTTCAAGTCGTTCGCGGGGCAGCACACGGTCAAGGCCGGGCTGCGCTTCGAGCGGTTCGCCAACGACGTGCGGACGGGCCTCACCAAACCGCAGGTGACGGTTTTCTGGAACCAGGACTACCTTGGCTCCAGGGGCAAGTACGGCTACTACGAGCTGGTGCAGAACGGCACGGTGGGCAACGTCCACTCGAACAACTACTCGATCTGGTTGCAGGACACCTGGTCGGTCAACAGCAAGCTGACGATCAACGCCGGTGTCCGCGCCGAGAACGAAACCGTCCCGTCGTACAAGCAAGCCGGCGTCCCGGATTGCTCCATCGCGCCGCAGGATCCCAACTGCCAGATGAGCATCAATTTCGGGATGAAGGACAAGATCGCGCCGCGCCTGGGCTTCGCCTACGACATCAAGGGCGACAGCAAGTGGAAGCTCTACGGCAGCTACAGCTGGTACTACGACATCACGAAGCTGGAACTGCCGCGCGGCTCTTTCGGCGGCGACCACTGGGTCACCTACGACTGGACGCTCGACACCTACGACTTCACCTCGATCCAGTGCGGCGAGGGCAACACGGGCTGCCCGGGCAAGTTCATCACCTCCACCGACTGGCGGCACACCTCGAACCAGCCCGACCCAATCTTCGCCGACTACTTCAACCAGCCGGGCATGACCGGGATCGACCCGAACCTCAAGCCGGTCCGGACGGGCGACTTCCAGATCGGCCTCGATCACGAGCTGAACGCCAGGATGTCGCTCGGCGTGCGCTACATCCACAAGTGGGCGACGCGTACAATTGAGGACACGGGCATCTACGCGCCGGACCTCGGGTCGGATCCCACCGGTCAGACCCTCGTTGAGGACTATCTGATCGCGAATCCCGGCGAAGGCCTCGCGGTCGCCATGGAGCCGCGTTTCCCGAGCCTGGTCGAGGGCAAGACGAAGCGCAACTACGACGCGGTGGAGCTGCACCTGCGCAAACGCTTCTCGAACAACTGGCAGGCGGATGCCACCTACACCTACAGCCGCCTCTACGGCAACTACCCCGGCCTGGCGAGTTCTGACGAGTGGGGGCGCAACTCCCCGAACGTCAACCGGCTGTGGGACAACACGGTCATGAGCTACGACGTCAATCAGAACCTCGTGGAAGGTCTGTTGAACTCCGACCGGCCCCACCAGTTCAAGGTCTCGGGCAGCTACGACTTCACGTTCGGGCTGTCGGTCGGTGCCAACTGGATCCTGGAGAGCGGTTCGCCGAACAACACGGTGTTTCGCGCCAGCGGCGGCGGCTACCCGGTGTTCCCGAACGGGCGCAACGACCTGGGCCGCCTCCCCATGTACAACAACCTCGACCTGGTCCTCACCCAGGAAATCAAACTGGGCGGCAGACGTCGTCTGAGCCTGCAGGCGAACTTCGACAACGTCCTCGACCTCAAGAACGTCACCAACTGGTACTACCAGCAGTACGGCAGCGTGCTGACCTATTCGAAGACGAACATCGGTCTGCCGATTACGTTCTTCTACGGGGGCACCACCGCGAATTACCTGCCTGGCAGCGTCAATCAGCCTGGCGCGTACACCGTGTCGAACGCGGCGTACCTTTACACCCTGCCGAAGACGGCCGGCGGCGCCTACGGCGGCGCGCTGTGGGACAACCCATTCTGGATGACGCCCGACCAGTACCAGGGTCGCCGGCAGATCCGGATCAGCGCAAAGTTCTCGTTCTAGTGAACTTTGTCGGGTTCAGGCTCTGAGCCTCGTGCTCTAGGGCTTGTTTTTGGGGCCTCGTGGGTCGCACATCCGCGGGGCCCTTCGTTTGTACGCCGGGTCTCGTACGCTAAGATCTCTCGGGCCTGCGCCGTTGGCGAGCTGACTTGCAATCGGGACGCGGCGCGCCTTCCGGTGTACCAACTCAGGATTGATCGCCACCACGATGGGCCGAACTGCTCGAGCGCGCCGGAACCGAACCACCCGTCGCGCCATTACAGGCCACACTCCCCGAAGCGGGTCTCGCTTTGCCCCAACCGCCCTGGTTGCGCTCCTCGTCGCCGTCGCCGCAATCGTCGCCTACCAGACGAGCTTCGCCGGCGTGTTCGTCTTCGACGACGAGTTCGCGATCCAGCGCAATCCGAACATCCGCACGCTCTGGCCGCTGACCCGGGCGCTCGCCGCGCCTCCGGAGAGCCCGGTCTCGGCGCGGCCGGTCGCGAGCCTGACGCTGGCCGTCAACTACGCGTTGGCGCCTCCCGAGTCGCGCGACGTGATGGCGCCAGGCGGCGCCGATGCGTCCCCCGATATCACCAGGCGCTTCCTGGCCAACGTGTGGGGCTACCATTGCGTGAACCTGGTCCTGCATGTGCTCGCCGCGCTCGCGATCGTTGGCGTCGTCCGGCGCACGCTCCTGTCCGATCGACTCCGCCCGCGCTTCGGGCCTGTTTCGCGCGTGCTGGCCTCAGCCGTCGCGCTCGTGTGGGTCGTCCACCCGCTGACCACCGATGCCGTCACCTACGTCACGCAACGGACCGAGGTCCTGATGGGCCTGTTCTACCTCCTCACGCTGTACTTCGCGATCCGGGGGGCGGATGCGGGTATCGATCGGGCGCGGCGACGCGGGTGGACGGCCGCCGCGATCATCGCGTGCACACTGGGCATGGGCAGCAAGCAGACCATGGTGACCGCGCCATTTGTCGTCTTCGTGTGGGACTGGATGTTCGGATCCCGGACAGGGGAGGCCGCGACGGCGCCCGGCACTCCGCGGCTACGTCCTTCGATGCACAAGAACGAAGACGTATTTGTGCCCTCAGGACGTAGTGCTGAGGGAGCAACGATGCCCCATCGGGTCGACAGAGTTACGGCGCGGTACTTGCGACTCGAAGCACTACGGTGGCGGCTTTATGCAGGATTGGCCGCGACGTGGGTGATGCTCGCGGCCGGCCTCGCGCTGGAACGGTGGCCGCACTCGATCGGGATGAACCGCGAGGGCTGGACGCCCTGGACCTACTTGCTGACGCAGGCCGGCGTCATTGTGCACTACTTGCGGCTCTCGTTGGTCCCCGTTCCTCTCGTCCTCGACTACGATGGCTGGCCAATGGCGCGATCCGTCCTCGACGTCTGGCCGCAGGCGGCGCTCCTCGTCGTCCTGCTTGGCGCCACGATTGCCGCTATTGTCCGACGGGTGCCGTGGGGATTTGCCGCCGCCTGGTTCTTCGCGCTGCTCGCGCCCTCTTCCAGCGTCCTGCCGCTCGCCACCGAGATCGCCGCCGAACGCCGGATGTACACGGCACTCGTGGCCGTCGTGGCGCTCGCAGTCATCGGTACATACGCGCTGGGCCAGCGTCTGCTCGAGCGGCTGGTCCCGGAAGTGCGACCGCGACGCACAGTCCGGGCCGTCGCCGTCCTCGCGCTCGCGGGCGTGGTGGGCGGCCTGGGCGTGCTCACCCTCGAGAGAAATCGGGATTATTGGAGTGAGGAGCGGATCTGGCAGGATACGGTGGACAAGCGCCCGGACAATCCCAGGGCGCGGCTGAATTACGGCGTCCAGCTCGCCGCCAGGCGGCGTCTTCCGGAAGCGGAGACGCAACTGCGAGAGGCCTTGCGGCTGAAGGAGCCGGTCGCCAAGGCTCACCTCAACCTGGGTTCGATCCTCTGTTCCGAACAGCGGTTTGGAGAAGGCGTGCCGCATCTTGAGCGCGCCATCGCGCTCGACCCCGAACTGTCGACCGCGCACGCGAATCTCGGCGAGGCATATGGCGCGCTGGGACGCCGTGCGTCGGCGGCGAAGCAGTTCGCGTTGGCCGTCGAGCAGGAACCCGACAAGCTAATGCTCCTGAATCGGCTTGGATGGCTGCTCGCCACATCGCCGGAAGACGACGTGCGCGATGCCGCAAAGGCTGTAGAGGTGGGCGAACGCGCGGTCCGTCTGACGTCGCGACAGGACCCGCTGTCGCTGGATACGCTGGCGGCCGCCTACGCCGAGGCCGGCCGCTTCGACGAAGCGGCAGCCACTGCGCGCGAAGCGCTGCATTTGGAAGCCAGGCGCGGGACGGTCGACCGCGAGCTGGCGGACCGCCTTTCGCTCTACACAAGCGGCCGAAAGTTCCGCGAATCGAGGTGAGATCCACCGCGGCACGCCGCCCGCCGAGGATGACGGCGTCGCCGCTTAGCGTCCTACTACAGTGAACGCGGTCTCGTGGCGTACCGGCTTGTCCGCATCCAGGCGCGAGCGCACCTCGATCGCCAGCACGTAGGACCCTGGCGCGATGGCCGCGAGCGGCACCTTCACCACGTATCCGAACCCGCCCGTCGTTCCCGCCGCCGCTTGGATCTCGCGGGTCGATCGCGTGTCCTCGTGCCGGAACACCACCTGTCCCTGTTCATTGATGACCGTCGCGATGATATCCAGTCCGTGCGGCGTGGCGATCTTCGAGTCGTACACCTCGGTGAGTACCGACAGCTGGTCGCTCTGGCGGAAACGCCGCAGCACCGACGGCGTGTCGGGCAGCATCCGGCGCCGTTCCGGGTCCGGCCTGGGGTTGGCCGCCATCGACTCGGCGGACGCGATGACGACGCCGCTCATCGAGAGCGGCAGCTTGGCGTAGTCGGGGACCTCAAGGTCGCAGTGGACCGATCCGATGCTTCCGGCATTCTCGTCGCGTGCCGCGACGCGCAGCGAGTACCGCCCGGGCGGCAGCGATACGCGCGATTCAACAAGCAGGCCGACCTCGTTGACCATTTTGTACAGGTCCGGCTTCAGCGGCATCGCCAGGTTGACGTGTTCGCCGCCGGTGGTCTTCCCCAGTTCGTCGACGGCGACGAACGACACCTCCAGCTTGCCGTTGAAGCGGCCGCCCTCGTCGACGAACTTCACAGAGCCGGGCGGTGTCTGCAGCATCAGCAGGACGGAGGCGCGGCCGGGAGCCGTGTTGAAGGGCGCGGCCGTCACCGCGATGGGCAGGCCGGCAACGGGCAGCGCCGACAGCAGCGCCTCCCGCAGCGGCAGCGACGTGCCCTCGCTGGTCTCGACGACCGGCGCCTCCTGCTTGTCGGCCTTGGGCATCACGTACCCCCGGCGCGCCGTCACCTTGAGGCCGGCCCTCCGAACCCGGACGTCGATCTTGCGGTACTTCCCGTCGCGCTTGTCGTTGGTCGGGTAGTACCCGAGGATGTAGTACCGGCTGTTGTCGGCCCGGATCCGTTCGAAGGCATTCGCGAACGAGCGCGAGATGACCGCGAAGCCGCCGGTTGCTGTCGACACCGTGCGCAAGTTGTCCTGCGCGGCTTGGATGCCGTCCAGCACCTTGCTGCTGCGCACGATCTCGATGCCGGTTTTTGCGTCGTAGTCGCCCGGGTTCGCGCTCGCGATGTCCACCATGTCGTCGCCGCCCTGCGTGTACATGCTCGGGTCGAATGCATACAGCGTCACGTTGGCCCGATTGGCGGCGTCGATAAAATCGCGCAATTTGTCACGCAGTTCGCCCCTCGCCAGCGGGAAGCCCTTGGGCGCCTCGGCCTTCATGGGGTCCACGCCGGTTTCGCCCTGACTGAGCCGGTTGTTCAACGGGGCGTACATCGGCAGGATGTCATTTGCCGCGATGTCGAGGTCCGGCCCCTCGCCGATCATCACGATGGACTTGCGCCGGCTTGGGATCGTTCCGGCAAAGGTCGACAGCGATGCGAGTGTGTCAAGCCACGTGCGCGCGTTGTACATGCGCTGCGGATCGGCGGCATCCGCCGAGGCCTCGTCGGGCGCCCCCATCGTCGACAGGCTGGCCAGACCGGGAGAGATGATCTTGCGCCCCTGGAACTTCTCCACCGCCTCGAGCAGCAGGCGCCGGTTGTTGGTGAACTCCTGGGCCGCCCTGCGGTTTCCGGACGTGACCACGAGGGCGGCAACGTCGTTGGGCGCCATGTTCTGCTCGATGAACATGCGCGCGATGCGCCGCGCGGCGAGACTGCGGGCCGGGTGTACGTGCAGATCGTCCATGACGATCAGGTACAGGCGGCCGGGCGGCACCTCGTTGGTGTACACGTCGGGTTCCAACTGATGTCCGGACACCAACGCCGGCAACGAGCGTGGTTCCACCGGCACGTTGACCACCTCGATGCGGTCGATGTTCTGCTTCTTGCCGTCCTCGAAGACCTCGAAGTCGTCCTTCGTGAGGTCGGGCACGAATTGGCCGGCATTGTCGTAAACGGTGGCGTCGACCTGAATATAGTCAACACGCGAACGGAAGGTCGCGCGCGACTGTTCCTTCTGACCCTGCTGACCCTTCGGCGCCTGATCACCATGGAGGGACAACAGCAGGGGAGCGACGACGAACGCCACAACAAGCAGAGGCTTCGAGTACGGTCTCATGATTCGAACACTCCGGACCTTTCGGGACCCGTGAGAAAGGTCGAGATCGCAAGGCTGGCACAACGAGTATACGTCGATTTCCCGGCCGGGAGACTGCGGGAACGCGCCGCATCCGTGTGGGTGACGCCTCCGCTCACTGCCGCGTTTGCGGACCCTCGGGGCATTTGCTAAGATCTTCGCGAGTTCCGATCGTCGCGTTCCCCTCCGTTCGCAATCCTCACCGGGACTGGCTGCCACAACGATGCATGAAAACGGCCGGCCACGTCTGCTCGTGCTCATCGTCGCCTACCACGCCGAGAAGACGATCCATCCGACGTTGGAGCGAATCCCGGCAAGTCTGCTGGAGACCTACGACGTCGAGGTCCTGGTCATCGACGACAGCTCGGCGGATGGCACCTTCGAGCACGGCGACGCGGTCCGCCGCGCCGGGACGCTCCCGTTTCGGCTGACGGTCCTCTTCAATCCGGTCAACCAGGGCTACGGGGGAAATCAGAAGATCGGCTTCCACTACGCCATCCAGCATCGGTTCGATTTCGTGGCCCTGATCCACGGGGACGGCCAGTACGCCCCCGAGTGCCTGCCCGAGCTGCTCGAACCGCTCGCGAAGGGTGAAGCGGATGCGGTGCTGGGCTCGCGCATGTTGCGAAAGGCCGACGCCCTTCGCGGTGGCATGCCGCTCTACAAGTTCGTCGGCAACCGGATCCTGACGACGCTGCAGAACTGGCTGCTCGGATCGCATCTGAGCGAGTTCCATTCGGGGTACCGGGTATACACGACCGACGCGTTGCGCAGGATCCCGTTTCAGCTCGACACCAACGTCTTTCACTTCGATACCGAGATCATCATTCAACTGATGAAGGCTGGACTGCGCATCAAAGAGATGCCGATTCCCACCTACTACGGAAACGAGATCTCCCGCGTCAACGGGATCACGTACGCGAAGGGCGTGTTGATGGCCTCCATCCGGGCGCTGGCGCAGGAATGGTCGGTCTTCTACGACCGGAAGTTCGACTGCATTCCGTCGACCAGCAGCAACGCGCACTACCAGCCGAGGCTGGGTTTCGAAAGCGCGCACACGCTGGCTCTCGACCGCATCCCGCCCGGTTCCCGCGTGGTGGACATTGGATGCGCCGGCGGATACCTTGGACAGATCCTGCGGGAGCGCGGTTGTCACGTGACCGGGATCGACAGGTTTCCGCTGGCCGAGGGATGTACGCTCGATGACTTCCAGCTCGGCGATTTGAACCGGAGCCCGTTTCCCCTCGACCTGGACCACGTTGACTATGCCGTCATGCTCGACGTCATCGAGCATCTGGCCTCGCCCGAGCGTTTCGTGGACGATTTCATCGCCGCCGCTGCCCGCAACCCGAAGATCAAGCTGATCGTGAGCACGGGAAACGTGGCATTCATCGTCGTGCGGCTGATGATGCTCGTCGGCCAGTTCAACTACGGCAAGCGTGGCATCCTGGACCTGACGCATACGCGACTGTTCACGTTCCGCTCCTTCAGACGGCTGTTCGAACAGTCGGGGTTCGAGATCCTGGAATGTCGGGGCGTGCCGGCCCCGTTTCCGCTTGCGCTCGGTCGCGGGGTCGTCGGCCGGCTGTTGCTGAACCTGAACAAGGTGCTCCTGCGTATCAGCCGCCCGCTGTTCGCGTTCCAGATCTTCGCCGTGGTCCAGCCCAAGCCGGGTTTGGAATACCTGCTGGAACGTGCCCGGCGGGAAGCCGATCGTCGATCGACGGCTCCTGAGGACTCGCGGCCGCACTAGCTCAGCCGAGCCATGGCCACCAGACGCAGACCGCCCCGCGCGCCCATCAAACCAGTCCAAGCGGCACCTCCGGCGCGAGCCCCACGGTCGCGAGCCTTGCGAACAGGAGCATGGTCGGATCTGCCATGGGTCGCTCTGATCGTCGCGGCCGGAATCTTCGCCTACTCGAATAGCTTCGGCGGCGCGTTTGTGCTCGACGACGTGCGGGCTATTGTCCGGAACGCATCCATCCGCTCGCTGTGGCCGCTGACCGGGGCTCTCGCCCCGCCGACGAGATCAACCGTGGCGGGCCGGCCGATCGCCAATTTGTCGTTTGCCATCAACTACGCGCTGGCGCCAGGCGGATCAGGGGAGAGGCCCGGGGGGGATGAGGCCAGTGGCGGTGTCGACGTTCGCGACCCGACCCCGTATCACGCCGGCAACCTCGTCATCCATTTGTGCGCCGCCCTCGCGCTGTTCGGCGTGACCCGCCGGACGCTGCGGAGCCCGGCGCTCGAGTCGAGATTCGGGGCGGCCTCGTCGTGGCTTGCCCTGACGGTCACGCTCGTATGGGTCGTCCACCCGATCCAGACCGCGGCGGTCACCTACCTCGTTCAGCGGGTCGAATCGCTCATGGGGCTGTTCTATCTGCTGACGCTCTACTGCGCGATCCGCGCGATGACTGGTCCTCGACGGCGATGGTGGACCGCGGCCGCCATCGCGAGTTGTGCCTGCGGCATGGCAACCAAGGAAGTGATGGTGACCGCGCCGATCGTGGTCGCAATGTGGGCGCGCCTGTTCGGAACAACGGGAGCCGGCGGTCGGGCCGGGATGCGATGGGGATTGCTGGCCGGCCTCGCTTCCACGTGGATGGTCCTGGCGATCCTGGTCGCCAACGAACGGCGAGGTCCGTCTGTCAGTGTCGCGTGGGACACGGTGTGGCCCTATCTACTTGCCCAGGCAGAGGTGGTCGTGCACTACCTGCGCCTGGCGTTGCTGCCTACGCCGCTCGTGTTTCTCTATGACTGGCCGCTCGGTTCGTCGCTCGGAGCGGTGGCTTGGCAGGCGTGCCTCCTGGCGGCGTTGGTCATCGTGACGGCCATTAGCATCGCGCGACGCCACCCCGCGAGCTTTCTTGGCGCCTGGTTCTTTCTCATCCTCGCGCCCTCGTCCAGCCTGCTGCCGATCGTGACGGAGGTGGCGGCGGAGCATCGGATGTACCTGCCGCTCGCGGGCGTCGTCGCGGCAGCTGTCCTCGGCCTCTTTGTCCTCGGTCGCAAGGTCGTGCCATCGCCGAAGGCCGCTGGCGTTGTCGGCGCCCTCGCGGCGGTGGCCGTCGTTGGCGCTCTGGGCGTCGAAACGCACGCGAGAAACCGCGTGTACTGGAGCGCGGAGGGCCTGTGGCAGGACACGGTGAGCAAGCGCCCGAACGATGCCCGAGCCCGCGTGGCGTACGGAGAAGCCCTCTCCAGTGCTGGGCGTCTGGCAGACGCCGAAGCGCAACTCCAGGCCGCGATCGCGCTGGCGCCTGACGATCCGTCGGCGCGGGTGAGACTCGGCGCGGTCCTGGCGCAGCAGCGCAGGTACGACGCGGCAGCAACCCACCTCGAGCGCGCTCTCGCCCTGCGGCCCGGCGATGTCGACGCGCACCGCTTTCTTGGCGAGATCTACAGGATCCAACGGCGAGATCCGCTGGCCGTGCGGCACTACGAACAGGCGCTCGCGTCGCTGTCGGAGGATGCGCCGCTGGCGCTGGAGTTGATGGCGAAACTGGCAGCCATCCTTGCTGACTCAGGCGACCTGTCGGTCAGGAACCCATCCCGGGCGTGGGAACTGGCCGACCGGGCCGTGCACGTCACGGCCGGGCGCGACCCGCGCATGCTCGAAATCCTGTCGGTGGCGCAGGCCGCCTCCGGCCGACTCGCGGATGCCGCCGCCACCGCGCGCAGGGCGGCTGAGGTGGCCAGGGGCCGGGGCGATCGCGCGTTGGTTTCAGCGCTCGAATACCGGGCATTAGCCTACGAGGACGCGGCGAGGCAGGCGCCTGGCCCGAGGCGCTGAGCGGCCCGTCTTCCGCCGATCCATTTTCCGTCAGGCGGTGGCCTCGTCGAGAAACGGCAGGGGATCGATGCCGAGATCCTTCGGGTCGACCGGCGTCACGATGCGTGGTGGCGGCCCAAGCGTGCTGTCGTCCATCCAGAGCGCCAGGTCCACCGGTTTGGCCAGGCGGTGTCCGTCCGGGCCAATGACGACGCGCACGGCCGGACGGGACGGATCGGGCGCGTGCGTGCGCAGGACAACCGCAATGGCGCCGGTATCCAGCCTGACCATGTTTCCGGGCGGATAGATGCCGAGCAACTGGCTGAACCGGCGGACCAGGTGCTGGTCAAACCGTGTGCCGTCGTTCTGCTGCAGGACGGCCTGGATGCGGTCGGTTGGAAAGGCCTGCTGGTAACTGCGCTGCGAACGCATGGCGTCGTAGATGTCGGCGATGCCGCACACCTGGGTGGCCAGGTTCAGGCTGCCGCGCGGGGCGCTCATGGGGTATCCGGTGCCGTCAATTCGCAGGTGGTGCTCGAAGGCCACCACGGCGGCCAGTGGCGGCAGTTCGAGCTGTCGCCGCAGGATTTCGGCGCCATCCACCGGATGCCGCTTCATGATGGCAAATTCGGCATCGGTGAGTTTGTCGGGTTTGGTCAGAATTTCGGCGGGCGTCCTGATTTTTCCGATGTCGTGCATCAGGCCTGCCAGGCCGAACTGGCGCAGCAGCGTGCCGTCGATGCCGAGGCTCTTGGCCTGCGCCATTGTCAGCACGCTGACGTTGACCATGTGCGTGAACGAGTAGTTGTCGTACCGGCACAGGGCGGTCAGGGCCATCATCGCCCGACGGTTCTGGCCGACGCCGCTGGCGAGGCCCTCGACAATCGCCATGGCCGCCTCCGGATCGGCGGCGCCTTCTGAACGGGTCTGCTCCCAGAGCGCCTCGACGTTGCTGACCGCCTGGGAGTAGATGTCGCGGGCGGCGCCGATGTCGAAGCGGCCCGTCGACTCGACGTGCTTCTGGAGGTACAGCCGGCCCACGTGAATGTGCGCGGTGCCGTCGACGCCCGGGACGTCGCGGTCACCGTCGCCGGTTCGGCCGCTCACGTGTGCCAGGGCACGAACAAACGCGACGAGTTCGTCTCTGTCCACGCCGGGATCGATCGCCAGCCGTTCGATGCCGGCCACCCGGAACCGTTCCGCTGTCTCGGCGGCGCCGGTGGCGGCCAACATCGGAATGCCGTCCACCACGATCTGGCGGTCGACCAATCCGATGACGACGGAGGCGTGCTCGATCTGCAGCCGCTCCAGCGCTTCGATGAGGTGCTCGGTGGCGCGCACCACGATGGGGTGATCGGCCGAGTACAGCTGAATGGCTTTGACCGCGGCGGCGAAACGCTTCAGCACGCCTTCCGAGACCTGCACCCGGCGGGCATCATCGGTCATGAGCGTCTCTCCCGAAGTCTCCGATCCATGAATCCGGCAATGAGTACACTCCCTCAGGACTTCGTGCTGAGCGAGCATTGTTCAACCGATCGCGTGGCAAGCATCTACAACCGCAATTGCGAGTCGAAGCACTACTGTCGATTCTCTGACTCGTGCGCGGCGAGATGGCGGCGCGCAGCCGATCTGGCCCCTCGCGGCCCCGTGCTGGCGGCGGCGCGAAGGGCGTCGAGAGCGTCGGGTGTGCCGATGCGGGCGATGGCTTCGGCTGCCAGACGGCGTAGCACGACAATCTTGAACGGGGCCCAGACCACTCGCTTGTTCATCACGTCGGCCAGCGCGTCGACGGCGGTTCGGCCGCCAATCGCGCCCAGCCTCTGCACGGCGCGTTCGTACACCTGCCACATCGGGCCGCGGCACGGAGCCGACCGAACCAGATACGCGAGTATCGGCAGGGCATCGTCGTTCGGGATGGAGGAGAGGACGCCGGTGATGACCGAGCGGGCATGTTCCGTCCCGGTACTCAACGCGCGCGTCAAGGTTTCGAACGCGGCCTCGCTGTGCATCATCGCGATCGCGCGTGTCGCGTCGCGTTGCACGTTCGGCTCCGCGTCGTTCAGCAGGCTCTCGAGGTCGACGAGCGCGTTACTGCCGCCGAACTCGCTCAACAGCAGCACGGCGGTGCGGCGCACGGCCGCATTGGGCGACTGTATCAGCCGCTCGACGGCCTGGCGTCCCGCGGCGCCAAGGCCCAGGAGGATCTCGATGAGCCGTTCGCGTGCGCGAGTGCGCTCCTCGCGCGAGAGCACCTCGGCTAGAGGCCCGACAATCGATGTGCCGAGCGCGTGGCAGAAGCGCTTCGCGCCGGCGATCGTGTCCTTGTCGCTTGTGTCCAAATAGGCCGCCACGTGACGCATCATGGCCGCATTCAGCATGTGGTCCACTAGGATTCCTGCCGCCGTCTGCACGGCTGGCTCGTCGTGATATTGCGCCTGGTGGTGCATCGCGCCGACCAGGAAGGTGGCCGACGGAAAGTCGCCGACCACGACCAGCATATCGATGCGAGCGATGGCCAGATCCGCCAGTTCGCGCCATCGGCGGACGTCGTGTTGCAGGACCATCAGGTCGATCAGCATCTGGGCGTCGAGCAGCCTGACGGCCGATTCGTCCACCGAGTGGGCCCACGCCGCGATACGGTCCGGCGGGTCTGTCTGATCCCGATCCAGTTCCACGGCACGATCCGCGATCCGGCGGAGTTCGCCGTCGTACGCGTCCGACACAAAGCGCTCATCGGAGTACGTCAGCAGAAAGTCTTCCGATGACTGCCACGCGCTGGCGGCGGTGGCGTCGTTCTGGACACTGCCGCGTTCGACCGACTTCCGCGCCAGATTCAGGATGGCCGAACGTCGGGTTCGGTCGGGCGCGAGTCCGCAGAACGCGTCGGCCAGCATTGACGACGTGCCGCGGCCGCTGCGCACCTCGGTGGCGATCATGTCGGCGATGGTGCCGTCCTGGACGCGGCGCGCAAGATCCGCGACGAAGCGGCCGAGACTGGCGCGCGTGCCCGCCTTGGACGCCTTCAGCATGGGGCCAAGCGTGGCGACCGGCAGCCGCGCGGCGGCATCGGCGATCGCCGACATCACCGAGTCGAGCGCGTCAGGCTGCGTTCGACCGACGAACTGTGCGACGGCGTGGAGCAGGCCCCCCAGGGCCTCGGCGCCGCCAGTGCCTTCCCCTGAGACCTGTTCATTGATTGCGGTGAACAACTCGCCGATCTTCCCCGGGCGCTCGAGGATCTCGCTGATCAGGTTGATGGTCCAATCGTCCAGGCCGACTTGATTCCCTTCGAGACACTCGGCGACGATCCGCTCCCATGTCGCGCGGTCGCCTCGGATGCGCTCGCGAAGGAGTTCATCGAAATTGATGCGGCGCACCTCAATCCCCGACTGACCCTCGGACGACCACAACCGTGGCAGCCCGCCCCGAAGGCGCGCCTGATCAGGCGGCACGGCGAGGACGGTCAGGAAGCGGCGCCACAACTCCGCGTCAGTCTGAGATTGGACGATGAGCTGCCCGACCTGATGGGCGTGGAGCAGCGCGGCCAGTTCGGTGACGGCCGCGTCGGGTTTCGCGATCTGCCGGCGGCCCACGGTCAGCGTATCCGGGGTGACGGCAATCGTCAGCGTGCCTGCGGCGGTCGCCGTCTGGGCGGCGGTGGCGAGACTCCACAACGCGCCCGCGACCGTCGGATGCTCCGCGGGATACAGCACCACGGCACGGGCCGCGGCCTTGCAGGCGCGGGCGAAGGCGTTGAGCAATGCGGCGGTATCGGCCGGCAGCGGATCGAGCGCGATGCCGTCGTCGTCGCGGGCGACATGGGCGGGCACGGAGGGTCGTTCGGGCGCAGGCATAGGACGAGCCACTGGCCGACAGGGGCTACCTGGTGATTATCGGCACCAGGCCGCCAGGACTTTCGCTATACTTCTGGCTTCCATGCGTGCCGTCGACATCATTCGCAAGAAACGGGACGGAATCGCGCTAAATCGCGACGAAATCGACAGTTTCGTCACGGGCGCGACCGACGGGTCCTGGCCCGACTACCAGATTTCTGCCCTGTTGATGGCCATCGTGCTCTGCGGGATGAGCGACGAGGAGACGGCTTGGCTGACCGATGCGATGGCTCGCTCAGGGGCCAGGTTCGACCTGGCGAGCCTGCCGGGGCTGAAAGTCGACAAGCACAGCACGGGCGGCGTGGGCGACAAGACCTCACTGGTGCTCGCTCCTCTGGCGGCCGCCTGCGGCGTCGTCGTGCCGATGATGTCGGGACGGGGTCTGGGACACACCGGTGGAACGCTCGACAAGTTGGAAGCGATTCCGGGCTTCAAGGTCGACATGTCGGCCCGCGAGATTGTCGATGCACTCGCCGAGGTGGGTTGCGTGATCGTTGGCCAGACGCGCGACATCGCCCCGGCCGACCGTCGACTCTACCGGCTTCGCGATGTGACGGCGACGGTGGAGAGTATTCCGCTCATCACCGCGTCGATCATGAGCAAGAAGCTCGCCGAGGGTATTGACGCCCTGGTGCTCGACGTCAAGGTCGGGCGCGGCGCGTTCATGAAGACGGCGCCGGAAGCCGAACAACTGGCTCGAGCGATGGTCAAAGCCGGACAGTTGGCCGGTGTGCGAACCGAGGCGGTGCTGACGCGGATGGATGCGCCGCTCGGGCGAGCCATCGGCAATGCGCTCGAGGTCGTGGAGTCGATCGAGACGCTGCGCGGCGAAGGTCCGCCTGATTTGACCGCCCTGTCGGTGCTGCTGGCGGCGCGGATGGTGCTGATGGCCGGACGCGCCGCGACGCCTGTCGAGGCCGAGCGGCTGGTTCGCTGCGCGCTGGCCTCGGGTGAGGGGCTCGCGAAGTTCCGGCAGATGGTGGCCAGGCAGGGCGGCGACGTGTCGGTGGTTGACGACCCGGCGCGTCTGGCGCTGGCGTCGGGCCGCGAGATGGTGCGCGCGGCGAGGTCCGGCTACGTGACGGGGCTCGACGCGATGCTGGTCGGCCGTGCGGCGGCCGCGCTGGGCGCGGGACGGGCCACCGCCGAGGACAAGATCGATCACGGCGTTGGCATCAAGGTGCTGGCGACGCTGGGCGCACTGGTGCGCGCGGGCGAACCGATCCTGGAGCTCTACCATCGCGACAGCCTGGGGCTGCGTGATGCCGTCGATCTGGCCGGGCAGGCGATTGAACTCGGTGCGGCGCCGCCGGCGCCGCAGCCCCTCATGGTTGGCGAGATTGTGTGACATCTTTCCTGGAGATGGAATGGCCACGACACCTGTAACGACACCGGGCGGCCAGGGCTGGCGCCTGTCCTCGACCGAAATCTGGATCTTTGCTGGTGGCGCGCTGGCGGCCTTGGTAGCCGTGCTGCTGGCCGGCCCCGGCGGCCTGCCCAAGGCGCAGCCGTTCGCGGGCGCCATCGTCATCCTGGGCATCGCCTACGCGCTCTCTAACAACCGGCGGGCCATCGATCTCAAGACGGTGCTGTGGGGCCTCGGGCTGCAGATCGTCTTTGCGCTGTTCGTCCTGAAGAACGAATGGGGCCAGCAGGCCTTCAAGTACCTGGGCGATCTCATCACGCGCCTGCTCGATTTCGCGAGCGTCGGCTCGTCATTCGTGTTCGGGCCGCTCGGCGACAAGCAGGCCTGGCCGCGCATTATGACCGCGGTGCTCGGCGACGAAGGAGCCCGCTATTCGATGATCTTCGCGTTCCAGGTGCTGCCCACGATCATCTTCATCGCCGCGCTCTTCGCCATCCTGTACTACTTCGGCGTGATGCAGTTCGTCGTGCGCATCTTTGCCTGGGGGATGCGGAAAGTGATGAAGGCGAGCGGCGCGGAGTCGCTGAACGTGGCGGCCAGCATCTTCATGGGCCAGACCGAGGCGCCGCTGACCATCCGGCCGTACCTGCCGAAAATGACGAATTCCGAGTTGATGACCGTCATGACATCTGGCATGGCGCACATCTCGGGCGGCATCATGGCGGCCTACATCCTGTTCGGGATCGAGGCCAAGCACCTGCTGACCGCCGTGATCATGACCGCGCCAGGCACGCTGATGATGGCGAAGATGTTCGTGCCCGAGACCGAAGTGCCCGAGACGATGGGGACGGTGAAGCTGGATGTGGAGCGGACCGACGTGAACGTCATCGACGCGGCGGGGCGCGGGACGGGCGAAGGGCTTCATCTGGCGCTCAACGTCGGGGCCATGCTGATCTCGTTTCTGGCGCTGGTGGCGTTGTTGAACGCGATGCTCGGGGGCGTCGGGTCGTTTGCGGCGACGAACCTGGGGATGACGTCGGTGGCCAACTTGAGCCTGCAGCAGGTGTTCGGCTGGGCGTTCTCGCCGGTCGCCTGGGCGATGGGTGTGCCCTGGAAGGACTCCCAGATCATCGGGAACCTGCTGGGCACGCGCATGGTGCTCAATGAGTTCGTCGCCTACGCGCAACTGGGTCAGTATGCCGGCGCGACCGCGGTGCACGCGGCGGGACCTCTGTTCGGCGTGCTTGATCCGAAGTCGTTCACGATTGCGACCTTCGCGTTGTGCGGGTTCGCGAACTTCAGCTCCATCGGCATTCAAATCGGCGGGATCAGCGCACTCGCGCCCACGCGGCGGCACGACCTGGCCCGTCTTGGGTTGCGGGCCATGCTGGCGGGCACGCTGGCCAACTTCATGACGGCGACTATTGCGGGGTTCCTGCTGTGACAGACGAATACGCCAGCATCCAGAATGCGGCAGCCTTCGTGCGCGAGCGCGTCGGCGAGGTGCCGCGCGTCGCCATCGTCCTCGGGTCGGGGCTTGGCGATTTTGCCAATACGCTGGCGAACGCCGTATCGGTGCCGTACGCCGCGATTCCGGGATGGCCCGTGTCGACCGTGGTCGGGCACGCGGGTCAGCTCGTGGTCGGCGAGGTGCGCGCTCACCGCGTACTGGTGCTGTCGGGCCGCGCGCATTTCTACGAAGGGCATCCGATGGCGACGGTGGTGTTCGCCACGCGCGTCATGGGGGTGCTCGGCGTCAAGACGATCATCCTGACCAACGCGGCCGGCGGGATCAATACGTCGTTTTCGCAGGGCGCGCTGATGGTGATGGATGACCATCTGAACCTGATGGGCACCAATCCGCTGGTCGGCGCCAACGACGAACGCTTCGGGCCGCGGTTTCCCGACATGACCGAGGTCTATTCAAAACGGCTCCGTGGGCTGGCCGATCAGGCCGCGAAGACGAACGGGCTGGCGATTGCGCACGGGGTCTATGCCGGGCTGCACGGGCCCAGCTACGAGACGCCGGCCGAGATTCGATACCTCCGCACCATCGGCGCCGACGCGGTCGGCATGTCCACCGTGGCGGGAGCGATTGTCGCCCGCCACATGGGGATGGAGGTACTCGGCATCTCGTGCATCACCAACATGGCTGCTGGCGTGCTGCCGCGGGTGCTGAACCATGCCGAGGTGATGGAGACCGCGCAGCGCGTCAAAGGCGCGTTTATCGCGTTGCTCGAGGAGATTGTAGGACAACTCTAATCAGGGCGAATCCTGGCGGTGTTCGAGTGAGCGGAAAGGAATCCGGATGACAGAGAAACGCAGGGACCCCCGGCGACATCTGGTGTACTACCTCTCTGTCATCGACGAGGACACCGGGCAGCTCATCGGCCGAATTGGCGATATTTCCCACGAAGGCCTGTTGTTGCTGACATCGACACCCCCTGAACTCTGGCGAACGTACCGCCTGCGCGTCATGCCGCCCGAGGACCTTGCCGTCGGTGAGGCCCTGGCGGTCAGCGCGCAGTGCATGTGGTCGAGGCCCGACGTCAATCCCGACCTGGGGCTGGCGGGGTTCCGGTTCGTCGCGACTGACGAGAAGACACAACGGGTCATCGGCGGGCTGATGCGCGATTTCGGTTTTGCCGATGGTCACAGTCTGGATGCCGACGACGAGGACGACGAGTGAAGACTCGCCTCGTCGGGTGCAGGCAACGTCCACATCGGAGTGCATCGTGGATCACAAGACCCTGGTTGACGCGGCGCGTCAGGCGCGCGAACGGGCGTTCGCGCCCTACTCGACCTTCAAGGTCGGAGCCGCACTCGAAACCACCGACGGCACGATCGTCACAGGCTGCAACATCGAGAACTCCACGTACGGCCTGACCATCTGCGCCGAGCGCGTCGCAGTGTTCAAGGCCGTCTCCGAGGGGCATCGGACCTTCCGGCGGATTGCCGTCGTGGCCGACACGCAGGAACCGACGCCGCCCTGCGGGCCCTGCCGCCAGATTCTCTGGGAGTTCTGCGGCGACATCGAAGTCATCCTCGCGAACCTCACCGACGAGAAGGGCCGTCACCAGATGAAGGACCTGCTGCCGCTGCCTTTTGACGCCCGCCTGCTCCACCCCTGACAGTAACGGGAAGGACAACGGTACAGGGTGAGGGCTCGCGATGCGTCCCCTCGAACCAAGCCGACAGCGAAGTCCTGAGCGAAGTCGAAGGGCGGTAGTCTGCAAAATGTGCCGTGAGGGCCGGAACAGGCGTGGGGATGTTCTCCGCGGGAAACGCCACACCGTGGCGTTTCCATGCGCACGTAGCCCAGCCACTAGCCGCCAAGTGCGAAGCGGAGCCTCCCCCACGCGCGTTCGGCAACACGTCCCGGTAAGGCGCATTTTGGTGCGCCGTGAAGCGGCGTGTTCCTCGTGGGATGAAAGGAGCCCACCCCTATGAACCGCTGAGCAGTAGGGTAGCGCGGTCCCCTGCGTGAGGTCGTGAGACCTCCAGCAGAAGCGGGACCTGTATGCCGGGC
>JAPKZQ010000039.1 GCA_026393675.1 Acidobacteriota bacterium
CTAATGACATCTGCATAAATAATGGCACAGTCAGCGCAAAAAAGAGGGAAGGGCCGAGTGGGTAATGCAGCCTCGGAGGTTGCGCCGGTTGGCGCGAATGGTCTCCAGAGATTCGATCACGGCGACCATCAGCTCCGGGAGATCATGCGCCTGGCCATTCGCGAGTCGTTGCTTGGCCAACTTCCAGACGCCCTCGTCGGGGTTGAACTCCGGCGCATAGGCAGGGAAGCGTTGCAGGTGCATCCTCGTGGTGCGCGCGCACAGCTCCCGTACGAGCTTGCCCCGATGGGGATTTCCGCCGTCCCACAGGACGACGATGTGCCCGCGGATCTGCCGGAGCAGTTGGCGTAGGAAGTCGCGGGCCTGGAGTTGTCGGATGTTCTCCGTGTAGAGCTGAAAGTGCAGGTTGAGGCGTTGGCGGCGGGGAGACACCGAGATCCCCGAGATGACGGAGAGCCTGTCGCGTCGATCGACGTGGTGCACGGTGGGCGTCTGGCCCACGGGAGCCCAGGTGGCGGCGATCGAGGGGGTCAGCTGGAAGCCCGATTCGTCGGCGAAGACGAGGTGGGCCCCCAACCGCTTGGCGTTTTTTTTACCCGCGGCCAGTCCTCCCGGATGAAGCGGCGAATGTCCGCCTTGTTGCGCTCAAGCGCCTGCTTCTGCGGCTTCTGGTGGCTCCAGCCCAGCGCGTGCAGGAGCCGGCCCACGTGATCGCGGTGATAGCGCACGCTGAACGTCTTCGAGATGACCTCGGCCACCCGAGCCGTCGTCCACAACTGGTTGGCGTAGCCGGCGGCCAGCGCCCCCTTGAGCAACACCCACACCAGCCGTCGCCCCTCGACACGCGACAGCCTGGGTGGGCGACCCGGCGAGAAGCGCACCTTCAACGCCTTCTGCCCACCCTTCCGTCGGGCATCGCGCCAACGCTTGACCGAGCTCGCAGAACACCGGATGCGCCGACCCACCGCATGGAGCGACAACCCCTCATCCAGGAGCGCCAGCGCCCGATGCCGCCGATCTTCCAGCAAGTCCGCCGATCCTCGAAGTCGCATCGCGCACCTCGAGGAACATTGTACCATTATTTATGCAGCAGTCTTTAGTTTCCAGGAAACTATGGCGACGACCTCACGAGTCTTCGCGTCAATGATCGGGCCACCGCTGTTGCCGGGATTGAGAGCCGCGTCTGTCTGGATCAGAGTGACGCCACCGGCAAGACGAAGCCCGCTGACCACCCCACGCGTCAGCGTGTAGTCGAGCGCCAGAGGGTTGCCGATGACGTGGACCTCTGTGCCGACGTTCGGGTTACTTCGCGCTGGGGCGAGGGTGAAGCAGTCGCCCGAACAGTTGATCTGAATTAACGCCACATCCGCTTCGGGGTTGCTGCGTAGAACCCGAACGGCAAGCTGCCGGCCGTCTCGAAGTGTGGCCTTTAGCGAGCCCTGCTTGTCCACGACGTGGTGATTCGTGAGCGCAAGGCCATCTCGGGTGATGAGAACTGCGGTGCCTGTGCCGAGGGAACCACTCAGACCGACCACAGCGGCCGCACTCCGCTCAAACATGTCCAGGTTCCGACTCGGGTTCCTGTCTTCAGGCTTCAGTTGCAGAATCGACGTCGGAGTCGGCGCAACACGCCGCCAGTTGGTCACTGTCTCAAATGGAGCAGTTGATGACGATGCCGCCGTCTCAGATGAAATAGATGGCGTTGGTGCGGCGACCCATGCTCGGGCTCGCCTCTGAGCCTCGGCCAATTGTTCGGGGGGCAATTCCTCGGCGATCAACTCTCTGAAGTTGGCGTAATTGACTTGGTCGTTGCCCGACGAACGTGAAGCAGCCAGGTTCGTCCACTTGTGAGCCTCGATGTAATCCTGCGGCACGCCCTGCCCCTTGAAGTACGCCCAGGCAAGTCTGAACTGCCCCGACGCCTCCCCTTGGTCGGCGGCCTTGCGATACCACACCACGGCCTGCCCGTAGTCCTGTGAGACACCTTGGCCGGCGGCGTACTTCAGGCCCAAGTTATCCTGCGCTCTTGCGTTCCCCTGCTCAGCCGCTTTTCGATACCACGCCACCGCTTGCCCGTCGTCCTGGGGAACACCTTTGCCAGTGTCGTACATGTTGCCAAGGTTGAACTGCGCCGCCACGACGCCTTGCTCGGCAACCTTGCGCATCCACGCCGCAGCTTCTCCGTAGTCCTTCGGGACACCGCGGCCTTCTGCGTAAATATAGCTAAGGGTCCACTGCGCTCTCGCGACTCCCTGCTCGGCGGCCTTGCGCCACCACGCCGCCGCCTCCACCGGGTCTTGCGGGACACCTCGGCCATCTCTGTACATCACGTCCAGGTCGAGCTTCGCGCCCCCGTGTCCTTGCTCGGCGGCCTTACGCCACCACGCCACCGCCTGCCGGTCGTCCTGCGGGACACCGCGACCGGTGGCGTACATCTGGCCCAGGACGTACTGCGCTCTTGCGTTCCCCTGCTCGGCGGCTTTGCGGTACCACGCCACGGCCTGCCCGTCGTCTTTCGGCACGCCTCGGCCGGAGGCGTAGGCCGTGCCCAGGTTGTACTGCGCTACCGCACCACCCTGCTCGGCGGCTTTGCGAAACCACGCCACCGCCTGCCCGTCGTCTTTCGGCACGCCTCGGCCGAAGGCGTACGCCGCGCCCAGGTTGTCCTGCGCGGCCGCGTGCCCCTGCTCGGCGGCCTTGCGAAACCACGCCACCGCTTGCACGTAGTCCTGCTTGACACCGCGGGCGTCTCTGCACATCTCTCCAAGGTTGAATTGCGCCTGCGCGTCCCCTTGCTCGGCGGCCTTACGCCACCACGTCACTGCCTGCACATCGTCCTTCGGCACGCCTTGGCCGAAGGCGTACCTTACGCCAAGGTTGTACTGCGCGGTTGGGTATCCTTGTTCGGCGGCCTTGCGAAACCACACGACCGCCAGCCCCTCGTCCTTCGGCACGCCGCGGCCTTCCCCGTACCTCCAGCCCAGGGCGAATTGCGCTTCCACGCTGCCCAGCTCCGCTGCCTTGCATGTCCACGCTACGGCTTGCACGTCATCCTTCGGCACGCCTGAGCCTTCGGCATAGCTCAGGCCCAAGAGGTACTGCGCGGCCGCGTCCCCTTGCTCAGCGGCCTTGCGAAACCACACCACAGCCTGGACTGCGTCCTTTGTAACACCCATGCCCAGGGAGTACATCAGGCCAAGGTGGCGCTGCGCCTCCGCGAGTCCTTGTTCAGCCGCTTTGCGAAACCACGCCACGGCCTGCACGAAGTCCTGTGGAACTCCCTCGCCGGTGGCGTACATCACGCCAAGGAAGCACTGCGCCCGCGCGTGTCCTTGCGCAGCGGCCTTGCGCCACCAGGCAACGGCCTGTGAGTTGTCCGGCGGCAACCCCTGGCCGTCGTGGTACATCAAGCCCAGGCTATACTGCGCCTCGGCGTCGTCCCGTTCGGCACGCGTCCGCAGGTCCGTCAACGCCTTCTGTTTGTCCTGGGCATTCGCCGGCGTGACCTGGGCCCGCAACCCGTCGGCGGACACGCCCACCATCAGCACAAGGGCGAGGGTCGCTGTCACTTTTCGCATTGCGGTCTCCGTGTAGCGGGGGCGGACGGATGAGAGTCTAGCCGATCGAGACGACTAAGACGCCGGCGAGTGCTGGCGTGTGCGGCATCGGTTGTCCCTTGCGTGTGGGGCGCTGCGGCGCAGATCCGACTGGCGCCCTTCGGTGTGTACGGAGGCTGGCTTCCGAGAGCACCACCAGAGCACCACTGGATGATCTTCTCACCGAGCACCACCCAGAGCACCACCGGAAACACCAACGCCCGACCACTTGGCCGGGCGTGTGCTGTTCAAGGCCGTATTTATTGGTTTAAATTGGTGGGCGCTACTGGATTCGAACCAGTGACCCCCGCCGTGTGAAGGCGGTGCTCTACCGCTGAGCCAAGCGCCCGACCCTGAGAATTGCCTAACGCTGTCAGTCTAATGGATTCGCAGCCGCGCGGGCAACATCTCCGGCAGTTCCTACTTTGGGCTCGATTGGCACCCGCGATGCGCGGCGAAGTGCCGCGACGCGCTAATCAAGAACGAGCCAGGGCCTCGCAGGCCTACTTCCTGGTTTCCGGCAGACGGCGCCGCGCCGGGCCGTCGTAGCGATGATCCTTGACGTCGACCTGCCGCATCGGCGCCTCGCGCGTGCGCTCCTCGGCGGCGTGCGCCAGCAGGCCCGGTACCCGCGCGATGATGAACACGCCGTTCGCAATCTCGGGATCGAACCCCAGATCGCCACAGATGGCGGCAATGGCGCCATCAACATTGATGGGCAGGGGATGGCTCGCACGATCCGGATCGGCATTGAGCACCCGCTCGACCACGCGGAGCATCCTGCAGTGCTCGTCGTCGAGTTCCAGTTCGTGCGCCATCTGCAGCAGTCGCGCCGCGCGCGGATCGCGCGTGTGAATGCGATGGCCGAATCCAGGTGGCGCAGGCGCGCGTTCAAACCACTCCGCCAGCACGCGGCTGGCCGCCACGTCATAGCTCGTGCCCGTTCGGTGGATGTCGAGACCCTGCTGAAGGAACCGCAGGCACGATTCGATGTCGCCCCCGTGGTAGGAGCCAAATCCCAGGATGCCCGCCGCGACCGAATTGCGGAGAGACGCCCTTGTCGTGGCCACGTGTCGCGCGGCGAGCGTTGACGGCGGCGTCACCCCGTGGTCGATCGACGCCACCAGCACGGCGCCGAACAACTTTCCAATGTCGCGTGTCGGGAGCTCACCGCGGAGCAGCAGGTAGACGGCCTCGGCAAACGACACGCGCCCCATCATCTCGTCGACCGGATAGCCGCGGATCTCGATTTCGTTGGGCGCGATGCGTGTCAGCGCGGTGGCCCATCCAGCGGAGTGTTTCGGGGAAGGGCCGTCCCTTTTCGGTACGCGCCGCCGGCCGGGTCGAGTGGCCTGGTCGTCCATAGAAACGCCTCTACAAGGTGCCGTACAGGCGGTCGCCGAAGTCGCCGAGCCCGGGCACGATGTACTTCCGTTCGTTCAGACGCTCATCAATGACCGGTGTGTAGATGTCCACGTCCGGATGGTGGCGCTCGACGAGCGCAATGCCTTCAGGCGCCGCCACGATGCACAGGATCTGGATTGTGCGCGCGCCAGCCTGCTTCAACAGGTCAACGGCTTCGACCGCGCTGCCTCCGGTCGCCAGCATCGGATCGATCATCAACACGTAGCAGTCCGCCAATCCCGGCGGCAGCTTCGAGTAGTAGCGCGACGCGATGGCGGTGAGTTCGTCCCGCTGCAACCCGATGTGTCCCACCCGCGCTCCTGGCACCAGTTCCAGCACCGCATCGAGCATGCCGAGCCCGGCACGGAGCACGGGGACGACGACGACATCGGAAGCGACGCGTTGGCCTTTGGCCACGCCGAGAGGGGTCTTAATGGTCGCGGGTTTGGTCGGCAGCGCCCGCAGCGCCTCGGTGGCGAGCAGCACGCTGATGCGAACCGCCATACGACGGAACTCGTCGGGTGCGGTCCGTTCGTCCCGCAACGACAGCAGGATGTCCTGGACCAGTGGGTGCTGAACAATGTGGACTGGCACGGGCAAACTATACACGAAGGTCCCGGGTGACTGCCACCCTAGTGTGACGGCTCTGGGATAAGATCTGCGCTATGCGATTCACCATCCATTCCGTCCGCCGGTCATCGCTCACCCTGGTTCTCGCTATCGTCGTTTCGCTGGTCTGTACCGCGAGTCTTGTGGCCCAGACCCCGCTCCAATCGGTCTCGATCGTCATCACCGGAGGGATCGTGGTGACGGTGGATGCCCAGTGCAAGGTGTTGTGGCCCGGAGCGGTCGCTATTGACGGCCAGAAGATCGTGGCGGTGGATACGCCGGAGAACATCGCCAAACGGTATCGAGGCGCCCAGGTGATTCAGGCGGGCGGACACGTCGTGATGCCCGGTCTCATCAATACGCATACACACGCGGCGATGGTGATGTACAGGGGCCTGGCCGATGATCTGGCCTTGATGGAATGGCTCCAGAAGTACATCTTTCCGGCCGAAGCCAAGACGGTGTCGCCCGAACTGGTTCGCGTCGGGACGAGACTGGCTGCGCTCGAGATGATTGAGTCCGGGACCACGCTTTTCACGGACATGTATTACTTCGAAGAGGAAGTTGGCCGGGTCGCAAGGGCCGCCGGACTGCGGGGCGTGCTCGGGGAGACGATTATCGGCTTCCCCGTCGCGGACGCGAAGACGCCAGCCGAAGCGCTGGCCCGGGCGGAGCGGTTCATTCAGGAGTTCAAGGGCGACTCACTCGTCATCCCCGCGGTCGCGCCGCATGCGATGTACACCAACGACACGGCAACGCTGATAGCGGCCCGCGACTTGGCGCGCAAGTACGGCGTGCCGCTCCTCACCCACGTTGCCGAGACGCAGGACGAAGTCAAGACGTCGAACGACAAGTACAAGATGTCACCGGTCGCCTACCTGGAGTCGATCGGATTCTGGGGACCGACGACGCTCGCGGCGCATTTCGTGCACGTGAGCGATGAGGACCTCGCGATCCTGAGGAAGCGCGGTGCCGGGCTGTCACACAACCCCGAGAGCAACATGAAGCTGGCCAGCGGCGCGGCACCAGTGTCGAAGGCGCTCAAGGCCGGCATCAACGTCGGCCTGGGCACTGATGGCGCGGCCAGCAACAACGACCTCGACATGTTTGAGGCGATGCGACAGGCCGCGTTCCTGGGCAAGTTGGCGGAGAATGACCCCACGGCCGTGTCTGCGCGAACGGCGCTCGAGATGGCGACCATCGGCGGTGCCCGGGCGCTGGGGATGGCGGATCGAATCGGCTCGCTCGAGCCCGGCAAACTGGCGGACGTGATTGTCGTGTCGATGCAGTCAGCGCGTCAGACGCCGCTCTACAACCCCATTTCACATCTGGTGTATGTGACGCGTGGAGACGACGTCCGGACGACCATCGTCAACGGCCGGATCCTGATGCGGAATCGCCGCGTGCTGACGCTCAACGCGCCAACCGTCATCGCCGATGCCGTGGCGCTGGCAAAGAAGGTGAAGGCCGCCGTCGAGACGGCGGCTCAGTCCAGCGCGCCCAGGTAGGGGAGATTGCGGTACTGCTCGGCGTAGTCGAGGCCGTAGCCCACCACGAAGCGGTCCTCGATGGTGAAGCCGATATAGTCCACCTTCACCTCGATGACACGCCGCGACGGCTTGCTCAGCAGGCATGCGGTCTTCAGCGACTTTGGCCCGCGGGCGTGCAGGATTTCCTGCAGATAGGCCAGCGTCAGCCCCGTGTCGACGATATCCTCGACGATGATGACGTTGCGTCCCTCGAGTCCCGTGTCGAGGTCTTTCAGGACACGGACTTCGCCCGACGATGTGGTGTTCTTGCCGTAGCTCGACACCGCCATGAAGTCGATGGTGACCGGCCGATCCATGGCCCGGATGAGATCGCCCAGAAACATGAATGCGCCCTTGAGGACGCTGACGAAGTGCAACTGGGGCTCGTTGGCGAAATCGCGGCGGATTTCCGCAGCCAGTTCCTTTACACGCTGCTGGATCTCCTGCGCGGAGATGATGACGGTTTTGGGTTCTTCGTACGCCATAGGCGAAAGAGACTAGCATAGGTCCCGAGCGGCGTGGAAATCGGCCGGCGGCATCAGGGGGCTTGGTTTGCAACGCGGGCGGCCCCGGACTAGGATGTATCGATATTGAAACACCCGCGCGGATCGTCAAGCGGGAGACTTGTCGTCTGCAGCGGCCCAGCGGTCGTTGCTGCGCATCACCATCAGGAGGGCGTGTGGCAAAGGGATTGAACCCAGCGGACATTAATAAGTATGCGCGGATTGGCGCGGCCGTAAAGCTGGCCGAACTCGAGCAGGAGATTGCGGCCCTGCGGCGCGCATTTCCAGGCCTGACCTCGTCAGCCGGCGCGGCAAAGGCACCTGCGGCCCCGGCGACGAAGGGTGCGTCGGCGGCGAAACCGGCACGGCGGCGCGGCAGAAAGCGCCCGATGAGCCCGGCCGAGCGCAAGGCCGTGTCCGAGCGGATGAAGAAGTACTGGGCCGACCGGAAAAAGACGAAGAGCTGAATCGGCTGAGAGGAAGAGTGGAGCGGGCTACGGGAATCGAACCCGTCTAGCTGGCTTGGGAAGCCAGAACATTACCACTATGCTAAGCCCGCTCGAAAGACCGGCCACGCCGACTAACCACGTGCCGGGCGACTCCGAATTATAGCAGAGTCTCCCGGCGCAACTCGGGCCGCGGCTGCGTACGGACTGAATCAGGTCCCCCGGATAAACGCCAGCAGTTCGTCCCGTTTCGCTTCCATCATCGCCTGCGTCGTCGCTTCCAGGTTCAACCGGATCAATGGCTCCGTGTTCGACGCGCGCACGTTGAAGTGCCAGTCCGGCGCCTCCATCGAGATGCCGTCCATGCGGTAGATGTGGCCGCCTGCGTAGCGTGCGGCGAGACCGTCGAGCTTCTGCTGCACGGCCTGCATCGAACTCGCCTTGGTGTTGATTTCGCCGGAGATGAAGTACTTGGCGCGCAGCGGCGCCAACAGCTCGTGGAGCGCCTTGCCCTTCTTCGACATTAGTTCGAGGATGAGCAGCGCTGGAATGAAGCCGTTGTCGGCATAGAAATTGTCGCGGAAGTAGTAGTGGCCCGTCACCTCACCGGCGAAGATGCCATTCTCCTCGCGCATCCGCTTCTTGAAAAACGCGTGGCCCACGCGGTTCATCAACGCCTTGCCGTTGTAGCGGGCAACGGTGTCTTTGACCGCGTAACTGGCGCGCAGGTCATAGATGATCGTGGCTCCAGGCTCCTTGAGCAGAAACGCTTCGGCCAGCAGAGCCGTCACGAAATCGCCCGGGACAAACTCGCCGTCGCGGTCGATAAAGAAGCACCGGTCGGCGTCGCCGTCCCACGCGATGCCGATGTCCGCCCGCTCGGCGACCACGCGTTCGACGATGTCCTTGCGATTCTCCTCGATGAGCGGGTTGGCCTCGTGGTTCGGGAAGGTGCCGTCAATCTCGAAGCACAGCCTGATCGTCTTGCACGCGAGGTGCTCGAACAACTTCGGCGCCACCAGGCCGCCCATGCCGCTGCCCGCGTCGAGCACAACGTTGAACGGCTTGATCGAGGCCGGGTCGATGAACCCGAGCACGTGCGCGGCGTAGACGTCGAGCAGCGCGTTATTGGTGGTCAGGGTGCCGCGCCGGCCAGACGGCGCAGGAATCGTCCCGACGGCGACCATGTCCCGGATCTGGCCGATGCCGGCGTCGCCGCTCAAAGGGAACGCCTCGGCGCGCACGAGCTTCATCCCGGTGTATTGCTTGGGATTGTGCGACGCCGTGATGGCGACACCGCCGTCGTGCCGGTCGCGGGCGACCGCGAAGTACAGCATGTCGGTCGCAATCATCCCGTAGTCGACGACGTCGGCGCCCTGCGCCAGCGCACCGTCAATGAACGCGGCCGCCATCGCCGGCGACGAGAGGCGCATGTCACGCCCGACGGCAATACGTTTGGCGCCAAGATATGCCACAAACGCCCGCCCGACATCCCGCGCCACCGCCTCGTTCAGTTCTGTGGGATAGATGCCGCGGATGTCGTACGCCTTAAAGACTTCGAGATTGATGGCCATTGGCAGCCTCTCCAGCAGTCGCTACAGGGCAGGGGTGAGTCGCGAGAAATCGGTGACGGCGGATTTGTCGCCGAGGATCACACCGCCTTCAATCGTCACGTTGCGTCCGATGTGGCAGTGCCGGCCGAGGATCGCGCCCTGCACCACCGCGTCGCGCGAGATCCGGCAATCCGGCCAGATGATGGCGTTGCTGACGACCGCGCCCTCCTCGACCACCGAATGGTGCCCAATGACGCTGTACGGGTGCACGCGCGCGCCGGCCTTGATGACGCAGCCTTCGTCGATGAAGCACGGGCCCTCGAGCGCGGCGCCATCTTCGATGCGGGCGTCGGGTGCCACGTGCTTCGCGCCCTGGCGCTGGCTGCCAAACGGCTCGACCTTGAATCGCCGGTCCATGACGTCGTGGTGCACCTGCATGTATTTCTCGGGCGTGCCGATATCGATCCAGTACCCGCGATAGACGTAGGCGACGAAGGTCTCCTTGCGCTCGACAAGTGACGGGAAGTAGCTGCGCTCGATCGACCAGGTCACGTCCTTCGGAATTCGGTCGAACGCATCCGGTTCGAGGATATAGACGCCGGCGTTGATGGTGTCGCAGGTGATTTCGTCCTGCTTCGGCTTCTCGAGAAACCGGCGCACGTTGCCGTCCGCGTCGGTATCGACCAGGCCGTAGGCCGTCGGGTTGTCGACCGGCGTGAGCACGATCGTGGCCCGCGCCTTCCGCTCGCGGTGCAGGCGGATCACCTCGCGCAGGTCGATCTGGGTCATCACGTCGCCGTTGAAGACGACGATGGTGTCCGAGTACGAGCCGGTGGCGTACTTGATCGCGCCAGCCGTGCCGAGCGGGTTCGGCTCGACCACGTAGCTGATCTTGATGCCCAGATCCTTGCCGTCGCCAAACACCTCGGAGATGCGGCGCGGCTGGTAGTTCAGGCTCAGGATGACCTCGTCTATGTCCGGCACGGTGCGCACGAGGTCGATCTGGTAGTTGAGAAACGCCCGTCCAAAGATGGGCACGATGGGCTTGGGCGTGTGGAGGGTGAGTGGGCGCAACCGGGTGCCCTTGCCCCCTGCGAGGAGGATGGCTTTCATAACAACCGGATATTTTACCCCACTCGGGGTTCCTGGCCCGACCGGTGACGCGCTACAATGACAAAATCCCCCCGGGGGACCTCTGAGGATTTCGATGAACCTGCCCAACAGCATCACGCTCATCAGGATCTTCCTGGTTCCGCTGCTGGTCGTTGTCCTGTTGACCAAGCCGCAGGGCGGGTTGGTGCTGGGCCTGTCGAGTCAGATGGCCGGCGCGGCCATCTTCGGCCTCGCCTCGCTGACCGACTGGCTGGATGGGTATGTGGCCCGCCGTCGCAAACAGGTGACGCAGCTTGGACAGTTGATGGATCCCGTCGCGGACAAGCTGCTCACCGCGGCCGCGTTCATTTCGCTCGTGCAGATGGGCGCCACGCCAGCCTGGATGGTGGCCGTCATCATCGGGCGCGAGCTCGCGGTGACGGCGTTGCGCGGGATCGCGTACTCCCGCGGCACCGTGATCGCCTCATCGCCGTTGGGCAAGTTGAAGATGGCGTTCCAGGTGACGGCGATTCTGCTGCTGATTCTGGGACACGAGGCCTACGAGCCGTTCTTCCGGCTCGGCCAGGTCGCCATGTGGCTGGTGCTGCTGACGTCGATCGTGTCGGCGGTTGACTACTACCGGAACTTCAACCGGGCGCTCAACTCGTAAGCCGCCCGCCCACTACTTCTTCATCAGGCTCGCCATCTGTGCCTTGATGCTGGCGGACGCATTCTGCGCGGCGACCAGGTACTCGCTCTTTTCGAATTCCGCGATCAGCTTGTCGTAATAGGGGAGCGCCTGCGCGGGATTGCCCACCTTGACAAAGCAGTCGGCGAGGTGGAAGTACACCGCATCGCGATTCGTGTACTCCGGGTCGTTGGTCAGCACGGACCGGAACCGGTCGATCGCGCCCGGATACCACCGCCCGCGCCAGTAGAAGAAGCCGACCTTGTAATCCGACTCGCTCAGGCGGTTCCGGCTCTCTCGCAGCTTCGCCTTGACCTCGCCGAGCAGGGGGCTGTTGGGATAGCGCTGCAGGAACAGGGCGAATTCGATGACAGCCTGCTTGGTCTCCGTCTGATCGCGGTCAGCCGCTGGCATCTGATGGTTGTGGGTGAGGCCCATCTTGTACTGCGCGTAGTCGGCACGCGCGTTGGTCGGAAAAAACGTCAAGAACTCCTTGAACTCGTTCTGCGCGAAGACGAGCGCCTCGGCCGTGCCTTCGCCGAGATAGGAGTCGCCCAGTCCCAGCTTGGCGTCGGGCCTGTAGGCGCTCTGTGGATAGTTGTCCACGATCTGACGGAAGTACTCGCGTGACTGAAGCCACTTCTTCCTGCCGAGCAGTTCCGTGCCCCGCTCGAACAGATACTTATCGGCTTCGAGGATGCCAGTCGGGACAACACTCTTGTTGGCGGCACACGACGTCAGCAGGGACCCCGTCATCGCGATCAGCAACGCCGCCGGAACACATCGAAACATGCGAACAGTCATGGACACCTGCAACTTCACTGCGCGGTCTGCGCTAGTGCGATTCCGGAACCGACGTCAGCCAACGGTGCTCGGCCGCCAGGCCCTGCGCGAGGGTGACCGACGGGGCGAAGCCAAGATCGGCACGGGCCCGCGAGGTGTCGGCATACGTATCACGCATGTCGCCCTTCTGCGTGGGCTCACGGCGAATCGTGAGGGGCCCGGCAACCAGCCGTTCGACAATGTCGAGCACCTGGTTGATCGAGACGCGTGACCCGCCACCGATATTGTACACGGCGCCGGGAACGCCACGCGTACCGGCCGCCGCCGTGGCTGTCACAGCATCAGCCACAAACGTGAAATCGCGGGTCTGCTCGCCATCGCCGTAGAGCGTAATCGGCTGGCCCCGCAACGCGGCGCGCAGGAACCGGTGGAAGCCCATATCGGGCCGCTGGCGGGGACCGTATACCGTGAAATACCGCAGGGCGACGGTCGGCACGCCGTAGTTCACGTGGTAGAGATAGCAGAGCTGTTCGGCGGCCAGTTTGGTGACGCCGTACGGCGACACGGGCTGGGGCAGCGCGTCCTCCCGCATGGGAATGGGCGCGAGATCGCCGTAGACCGATGAACTCGAGGCGTAGACGAACCGATCGATGGCATGCGCGCAGCACGCTTCGAGCAGCACCTGCGTCGCTTCGATGTTGTTGACCGTGTACACCTGGAAGTCTTGTCCCCAGCTCTTGCGCACACCGGCCTGGGCCGCGAGATGGAACACGTGGGTCGTGCTGCTCAGGAGGGCGCCCAGATCGGCGGCCTGGATCGTGGATTCGACGAAGCGGAAACCCGGCTGCTGCCGGAGGCCGGCCAGGTTGCGCTCCTTGATCCAGCGCGGGTAGTAGTCGGTAAAGCAGTCGAGCCCCACCACCGACGCGCCGTCCGCCAGAAGTTTCTCAGAGAGCGTGGAGCCGATGAACCCCGCCGCTCCCGTGACCAGTGCTTTCATGCAAACAGACTCCTCACCCGTTCCGGCAACTTGGTTGGCCGGCCGCTCGCGTTGGTTGCCGCGTGCATCGTGTGTCCCTGGGCCACCAGCGCGCCGTCGGCGCGCCGCACGACGTCGTACGTGAACCTGACGCGGACCGGCGACAGCAGTTCGCCCCGCGTCCGAATCTCGATCTCGTCGTCGTAGCGCGCACTCTGCCGGTACTCGCAGTGCGCCTCGACGACCGGCAGTCGGCTGCCGTGCGCTTCCATCTCCCGGTACGTCCAGCCGAGGCTCCGCAACCACTCGGTGCGGCCCACCTCGAACCACGCCAGGTAGTTGGCATAGTAGACGACGCCCATCTGGTCGGTTTCGGCGTAGCGCACGCGCACCAGCGCGGCCGACATGTGGCCGCTGGCCGTCACGCCTCGCGCCCTCCCCGTGTGGCGTGTGGACGTCTGGTGGCTGCGGCCTCACCCGCGGCCCTGAGCGCGCGCACGGCGGCCTCGGGGTCCTTGCTGTGGAAGATCGACGAGCCGGCGACAATCCAGTCGGCGCCCGCCACCACCACGTCGGCAATGGTCTGCTCGTCGATGCCGCCGTCGACCTCGATTGGCGCCGGATTCCCGGCCCGGTCCAGCAGTTCACGCATCGCACGTACTTTGGACGCGCTGCGCCTGATATAGGTCTGGCCGCCGAAACCCGGATTGACCGTCATGATGAGCACGTAGTCGACATCGGCCGCGACTTGCTCCAGGGTGCCAACCGGGGTTGCCGGGTTGAGCGCGACTCCCGCCTTGAGGCCCAGTTCCTTGATGAGCGAAATGGTGCGGTTCAGATGCGGAAGCACTTCCACGTGCACCGAGATCAACGCCGCGCCCGATTCGGCGAATGCTGGGATGAACCGGTCCGGATCTTCAATCATCAGGTGGACGTCGAGCGGAACCCTGGTCACGCGCTTGAGCGACCGCACGACAGGCGGCCCCACCGTGAGATTCGGGACGAAGTGGCCGTCCATCACGTCGACGTGAATCAGATCGGCTCCACCCCGTTCCGCCGCTGCAATGCACGAGCCAAGGGCTGCGAAATCGGCGGCCAGGATCGAGGGCGCGATACGAACACTCATCGACTGACCTCCAGCGAGATCGGCTGGTCGGGCGTGATCTCAAAGCCGGCCGACGGACTCTGCCGCAGGATGATGCCGGGCGGCGCGCCGGGATACGGCTGGTGACCGACGATGGTGACGCGCAGGCCGCGACCTCTCAGCACCGCCACGGCTTCGTCGCCCGCGACGCCAATCAGGTCGGGCATGACGAAGCTGGCCGCTCGTTCTCCGCGATTGACGAGCAGGCCGACCCGCGTGCTGCGCGCTCCAGGCGCGGGGTCCTGCGCGACCACCGAGTCGGCCGGATACTCGGACGACTTGATGTCGGCGATGCCCGTGGTCTCGAGGCCGTCCTGCTGCACCCGGGCTCGCGCGGTGCGTTCCGTTTCGCCAATCAGCTGCGGGACCAGGGATTCCCGGGACCCGGCGCTGATCCAGATGCGCACGCTTCGCCCGCGACGGACGGCCGATCCCGCCACCGGATCCTGCGAGGCGATCTTCCCGACCGGGATCTTCGGGTCAAACGGCCGGTTGTCTTCCAGCTTGAGCGTGAGGCCGGACGAATCGGCCGAGCTCGTCGCGGCGGCCGGCTCCAATCCCACCAAGGTCGGGACGCTCACCTCGCGCGCGCGCAGCGCCACGCGCATCGAGGCCATGGCAAACAGGCCGTACGTGGCCGCCAGCGCCGCCACCAGCACGGCCAGCCGGCCCACGCTCCGCATGCGAGTTTTCAGCGCCATCTGCTCTAAAACTGTACTACACGACTGCGACCCCGTCACTGTCGGCGCAGGTTGACGTCCCCCCGTCCTCGAATCCCGCTTGCCACCCCGAAGCCTTCAGCCAGGTTCCCTGGGATCGACACGCTCCGGCGTGGCCACGACGCGGGCCGATCACTTTTTCTTCAAGCGGGCGGCGAAGAAGGGTTCGAGGCCGTGCTGGTGCGGGGTTGGTCGCAGACAGCCTGCCTGGTCAAGACAGGCCATCACTCCCGGCGGCAGGTCGGTTTCTGACTCCAATGGATGTTCGTGCACGAAATCGGTGTGGGAGGCCAGGAAGGCCGCGACGACCTGTTCGTTCTCCTCCGGCTCGGTCGAGCAGGTGCTATAGATCAGACGCCCTCCGGGCCGCACCGCTGCGGCGGCCGACGCGAGCATCCGGCACTGCCGGTCGGCAAACGAGGCGAGGTCGGACTCGGCTCGTCTCCATTTCACATCGGGGTCGCGCCGCAACGTCGCCAGGCCGGAACACGGGGCATCAACCAGCACGCAGTCGAAGATGGGGCCAAACGGCCCGCCGGTCAGCAGGTCGGCGGCGACGACATGAACGGCGTGCGCGCCGGTGGCGCGGAGGGTTTGCACGAGCAGCCTGATCCGTCTGGGGCGGATATCAGCGGCGACGAGTCTGCCCCCGGGCTCGACGTCCGCGGCCATCTGAGATGTCTTGCCGCCGGGCGCGGCGCAGGTATCGAGCACCGTCTCGCCCGCACGGACACCCGCAAACGCCGCCACGAGCTGAGACGACTCGTCCTGTACGACAAAACGTCCAGACGAGGCAAGCGGCATGGTGAGCGGGTTGCCGCCGGTGACGACCAACCCGTCAGCGGCGTATTGCGCCAGCGTGGTCGTGACACCCACTGCCGCGAGTTCCCTGGCGAGATCGTCGCGCGACGTCTTGAGCCGGTTGGCGCGCAACATCAGCGGGGCCTGCTGGTTGTTGAAGCGTACCCACTGAAGCGCGATCTCGAAGCCCAGATGATCGAGCCACCTCGACGCAAGCCACCGCGGGTGCGACATCGCAATGGCCAGATAGTCGAGTTGGTCGCTCTCTTCTGGCATCGGCAGGTGTTGGCGATCGCGACTAATGTGTCGCAGGATGGCGTTGACGGCGCCAGACGCGCTTGCTTTGCCTTCGCGCTTGCAAAGGTCCACCGCGTCGTGCACGACCGCCGATGCGGGAACGCGGTCGAGATGGAGCAGTTGGTAGGTGCTCAACCGGAGCAGATCAAGAACGTCCGGATCGAATGCGCCAATTCGGCGGTGACCGGCCCATGCGATGACGTGATCGAGCGCGGCGCGCCAGCGCAGCGTGCCCAGTGTAATCTCCGCGGCAAGCCCGCGGTCGCGGTCGTCGGTGAGGCGACGGCGATGCTGTTCGATGGTTGTGGCGAGATCGACGTGGGGATCGCCCACCGCACGCAGCGAGCGATAGGCGGCCAGTCGAGCAGGTGAAATCATGGATAGTGAGGTGCCGAGGTTACGTGACGGCTGGTTGGTCGTCGAATCGGGTGCCGGCTGTCAGGTGGTGGCCTGCGGCGAAATCGCGCACGCTCATCGCTCGCCGGCCCTCGGGTTGCACCAAGAGCACATCGAGAACCCCGTCGCCAGTTCGCACCGTCAACGCGTCACGCGAGACGCCTACAATCATGCCTGGCGCTGCCGTATCGACACCAGGAGACGACGATGGTTCCGCCCCACCGGCGCCAGCCCCAATCCGGGTCTTGAGGACGATCAGGCGGCGGCCGCCAATCCACGTCCACGCGAGCGGCCACGGCTGCAGGCCGCGGACCCTGTTGTGGATCACCTGCGATGTGGCGCTCCAGTCGATCGCGCCTTCCTCTTTCTGCAGACGCGGCGCGTACGTACTGGCCTGATCATCCTGCGGTTCAGGTCTGGCCCGACCCGAGACGATGTCCGCGATGACCTCCAATAGAAGCCCTGCCCCCATCCGGGCGAGGTCCTCTTCGACCTCCGCGCTGGTTTCGTCAGGGCCTATCGGCCGCGTGGCCGTCTTGTAGACCGCTCCCGCGTCGAGTGCCTGAACGACATGCATGATGCTGATGCCGGTTTCCGCATCCCCAGCCATCACGGCGCGATGCACCGGTGCCGCGCCACGGTATCGCGGCAGCAACGACGCGTGCACATTGATGAGACCGACGGGCGGTGTGGCGAGAACAGCGGCCGGCAGGATCTTGCCGTACGCGGCGACGACGCCGAGATCAGGCGCAAGTTCCCGCAGGGCGGCCAGCGCGTGCTCGTCCTTGAGGCGCTCGGGCTGCAGCACAGGAATCCCGTGCTCGCGAGCCACCTGCTTGACCGGGCTTTCCGTGACGTGTTGACCGCGCCCGCGCGGCTTGTCGGGTTGGGTGACGACGCCCACCACGGCATGTCCGGAGGTGAGCAAGGCGCGCAGCGACGGGACCGCGAACTGCGGCGTGCCGAAAAAGACGACGCGCAATGGCCGGTGCATGACCGCTACCACTTGCCGGTTCGGGCGAGTTTCTTGATGCGCCGCACGATGACGTCGCGCTGGATGCCGCGGAGCCGGTCCACGAAGACCCGCCCGTCGAGGTGATCCATTTCGTGCTGGAAGGCCCGCGCCAGCAGTTCCGTGCCTTCGACCACCTGCTCCTTGCCGTTCAGATCAAGGCCTTTGACCGTGGCTGTGCCTGGCCGCGCGACCGTCGCGTTGAATCCGGGCAGGCTGAGGCAACCTTCTTCTTCGAGCTGCATGCCGTCGCGGTCGACGAATTCCGGATTCACGAACGTGAGCAGGCCGCTCGTATTCCGGCCAACGGACAGATCCACGACGAAAATGCGGAGCGGGATTCCGATCTGCGGCGCCGCCAGGCCAACCCCGGGTGCCGCATACATGGTCTCGATCATGTCCCGCACGAGCGTGGCAATCTCGCCGGTGATGTCCGAGACGAGGTCGGCCGGGCGGTGAAGCACGTGCTCGCCGTACTTCATGATGGGTCGAATCATGAGGATGGCGTTCCTGGAACTCGGGCGAAGCGAGCGGCGTACTGGTCGAGCCAGTCCGTGTGACGGCGGCGCAGATCGCCGATCGAGTCGCCGCCAAAGCGATCGATGACGGCGTTGCACAACGAGAGCGCCACCATGGCCTCGCCGACGACTGCAGCGGCTGGCACGGCGCACACATCACTGCGTTCAATCGCGGCGGTCGCCTCGCGCATCGTCTCGAGATCGACTGAGCGGAGCGGAGACATGAGTGTGGCGATGGGTTTCATATACGCCGTGACACGTACGTCCTCGCCGTTGGTGACGCCGCCCTCGAGCCCGCCCGCGTGATTGGTGGGCCGCGAAAACGGCTTCGGTGCCTCATCGCGGCCGGCCTGACGCCCGGGGAGGATCTCATCGTGTACACGGGAGCCTGGCAGACGCGCGACATCCGCGCCGATGCCGATGCCAACCGCCTTGATGGCCGGAATCGACATCATGGCTTGCGCGAGTCGGCCGTCCAGCTTGAGATCCCACTGCGAGTAGCTGCCGAGACCGGGTGGGACGCCAGTGGCCACGACCTCGAACGCGCCGCCGAGCGTGTCGCCAGCCGCGCGGGCCGCATCGATGGCGGCGATCATGTGCGCCTCGATGGTCGGGTCGGCGCAGCGAGTAGGCGAGTCGTCCGGGAGCGCGGCGATCTGGTCGAAGGGGATGGGCGTGGCCGGGTCGACGGCGACATCGCCAATCGAAACGACGTGACTCGCGATGCGCACGCCGATCTGCGCCAGAATCTGGCGGGCCACGGCGCCGGCAGCCACGCGGGCGGCGGTCTCTCGGGCGCTGGCCCGCTCGAGGACGTCCCGCAGATCGTCGTGGCCGTACTTGAGGGCGCCAGCCAGATCTGCATGGCCGGGTCTGGGCCGAGTGACCGGCGCTCGCCTGGCGCCGCCTGCTTGCGGCGGGACGTCGGCGTCGGGGTACATCGTGAATTCCCAGTTCACCCAGTCGCGATTCTCAATCGTGATGGTCACTGGAGCGCCAGTGGTCTTGCCGTGCCGCACGCCAGAAACAACCACTGCCGTATCGGACTCGATGGCCATCCGCTTGCCGCGGCCATATCCGCCCTGGCGGCGCCGCAGATCGCGGGTGATCGCCGGCACGTCGAGCGCGAGGCCGGCGGGCACGCCGTCCAGAATCATGGTCAACATTCGGCCGTGAGATTCGCCAGCCGTTAGAAATCGGAGCATCCGACGGATATTTTATACGAACTGACCGGATGGGGGCTTGGTGTAGCATCTGCCGCCGGCACGCGCTGATTTCGCGCTCTGGCAATTCTTGCCGCGTTGATGGCCGACCGAGATCGAACTTTCTGCACTGGGCCGCTACGCGACCGGGCTGTTTGGCCCATTCGCCCGGGTGTCATGCACATATGCGATGGGCGCCGTTCTTGCACTAGACGTCTGCTATGGGCCTCATCTTGCCGAATGAAGCAAGTATTCGTCACCCCGGCGAAAGCCGGGGTCCAGTCCTGGATTCCCGCGTTCGGGGGAATGACGGGTTGGAGGCGCCCCTTCCGGCGATGATTGCCCATGGTGCCGCCGTAGCCGAAGGCGAAGGCGTCGGCGAGAGCACGGCGGCCAGTCGTGGCCCTGGCCAGACGACGGGTGACGCATCGGGCCGGGTTCCTGGCGTCGACGAACTGTTCGGTCGAGGGCGCTACGCAGCGGCCGAGCGACTGCTGCGCCGCGAGATCGGCAGGTTGAGACGGCGTAGAAACTTCCGAGGTGCGGGCGGCGTCGCCCTCGACCTCGGACATCAACATCTCCTTCGCGGGCGGGTGACAGCCGCGTTGACCGACGCCTCCGAAGCAGAGGAACTGTGCTCCGCGGCGCGCTGGCCCTGTGGGGTGGTCGCGGGCCAACTGCTCGCTGGATGGTCGCTCCTCGAAGACGACCGGCTGGCGGAAGCGGAGGCGACGCTCCGGTCGGCGCTTGCTGGCGCAGTGGAACATGCCCACGCCAACTGCGTTCGAGCGGCCACCCTGAGTGTCGCCACCTACCTTGTGGCGGATCGACGGATGGGCGACGCGCAAGCCGCGATGGCGACTCTGCCCGCCGATGGCCGCGAGCCGTGGCGACACGCAGACGCGGTCGCAGAGCGGCCAGAATCCGACGGATTGGCCGCTCGGTGCACGGAGCCGTGGGAGAAGCCGCCCCGACTACTTCCGCGGCATCATGAACTTCTGTCGGCAGAAATCCAGATTCGTCTTGCGCTAGCCGCGGGGGACCCCAATCTGGCAGCCGACCGACTGGCCCGTGCGTGTGGCGTCGGCGCCATGGCCTGTGGCACGGACCGCGTGTCCTTGTCGGTCTGTGAGGTGCTCGTGTTGGGAGCCCAGGGCCGGACCTCCGAAGCGTCACACGCGTGCGCCGCGGGACTGCGTGCGGCTCGGACGGCGCATGCGCCGGCGATGGCCCTGGAGTTGCGACTAATCTATGCCCAGGTGCTCGCGGAGATGGGACAGCTTCGGGATGCGGCGCGTCTGGTGGAACGCCTGCAGGAGTCGAAATGGCCTGCTCCTTCACGCCTGCGGCGGCGCCTTCGCGAGGTGGCCGACCGGATCGGTCAAGCCCGAAACGGATCGCCGTCGGTCGCCGGTGGCCCAACCGTTCAGGTGGATGCTGCCGATGTGTTGGCGATTCTGCAGTCATGCGGTGAGCGGGAAGACGACCACCAGATTGTCTCGGGAGTCTGCCAGGCGCTACGCACGTCGCTACACGCCACCGCCGTGGCCGTGTTTGGTGGGAGCGCGCGCACGACGCCCCTCGCCTGCGTGGGCAGTCGCAGCTTCACGGCCGACATCATCCGCCGGACGCTGACCTCGAGACGTCCATCCGATCTTGCCGATGTGGCGTACAGCGGGGAAGCAGCGGCTCCGATCTGTTCCGGCAACGAAACGCTTGGCGTGATCGTCGCGAAATGGCCGGCGCCGCCAGGCTCCCTCGCGCTCAGGCATCTGGCGCTGTTGCGTTCTGCCGCGTCGGCTGTCGTGCCCGCCGTTCGCGGGTTGGCCGGAGATGCGCCAGATCTGTCTCGGCATGCTGGCGTGCTCGCGGAGATCGCGGGCTCCAGCTCTGCCGTGATCGAGCTCCGGCAGAGTGTGGTCGGCGCCGCGGCGGCACCGTTCCCCGTGCTCATCCAGGGTGAGAGCGGGAGCGGCAAGGAACTGGTGGCGAAGTCCATTCATGGCGCCAGCGATCGCCGGGCACGCCGTTTCTGTCCGGTCAATTGCGCGGCCCTGCCAGACGAACTGTGCGAAGCCGAGTTGTTCGGGCACGCCAGGGGAGCGTTTACCGGCGCAGCCACCGATCGCGCCGGCCTCTTCGAGGACGCCGACGGCGGGACGTTGTTTCTCGACGAGATCAGCGAGTTGTCGCCGCGCGCGCAGGCCAAGTTGCTCCGCGTGATCCAGGAAGGGGAGGTGCGCCGTCTCGGCGAGAATTCGCATCGCCGCGTGGATCCGCGCATCGTCGCGGCCTCCAATCGGTCACTTCAAGACGAGGTCGACGCGGGACGGTTCCGCCACGACCTGCTGTTCCGGCTCGACGTCATTCGGGTTCGTGTGCCCTCACTTCGGGAACGCCCGGAGGATATTCCGTGTCTGGTCGCGCAGATCTGGAGAACGGCGCGGGAGCGTCTTGCCAGCCGTGCCGAACTCTCACCGGCAACCGTCGATGCGTTGACCCGCTACGCCTGGCCGGGCAACGTCCGGGAATTGCAGAACGTCCTGTGTGCGCTCGCGGCGTATGCGCCGCGCTGCGGCCGCGTGGGGCCGGATCGGCTTCCCTGTCACATCAAGGCGAGTCGCACGAGCGTCGCCGTCGCGCAGACACTCGAGGATGGAAGACGAGAGTTCGAGCGCCGATTCGTCCGTGACGCGCTCGTGCGGGCTGGGGGACGACGGACGCGCGCGGCGGAGCAACTGGGGGTGACGCGGCAGGGCCTGGCAAAATTGCTGGCGCGACTCGAGATTTCGGCTGGACCAGGTGTGCCGGACGATGGCACCAGTGGTCCATGACAGACGCTTCGCGGCGGGTCCTATCGGCATGGCGCCCAGCCGCGAGCGGCACGAAGGCGCTCGCCGCAGTCGGTGGTCAGCCTTGTTTGAGATCTGCTCTTCCGGAGTCTGAGCGAGACTCCCAGGAAATCTAAGGGGAATCCGGGACGCTCTTCGTGGTCGTCCTCTTTCGAGCTGTGGCCTTCCTGCTCCGCGCCCCGCTCTCGCGCGCGACTCGAGGCTGAGCATTCGCAGGGACAGGGTCATCGCGGAGCAAGGCGAGGCTCAGGTACCATCCGTGCTCCTCCACCATCAGCCGCTTCGCGCCGAACTCATCCAGCAGCAGGCGTAGCTTCTTCGTGCCGACGCTCTGGCCTCGGCTCTCCGCGAGCCACGCGTCGACCTGGGCAAGCGTTCTCCTCGTGTCACAGTACTCGTAGATGTCCTTTCGGATACCCGTCAGTACCGTCTGCCGAGCAAGGCCCACCGGACGGCTGTCGTCGATGACGAGCGACCCGTTGACGCGCTGGGCCAGCAGACGGTCGTTCCTACGCTTCCAGCCGGAGACGTGCTCCACGAGCCGGCTCAAGTAATCATGATCGTCGAAGACCTCACGCCTGTCGCAGTCGAAGTAATAGACGAGATCCATCAGGGTCTCGCGGTCAAAGGGATAGACGTACTTGAAGAGGCTCCAGGGCCTTGTGTTTGTGAAGCCGAACTCTTCGGCGTGCTCGAAGTTCGGGCTGAAGCGGTCGAGGCGTATCTCGCCGACACTCGAGGGCGCATCGAGGTGCGTGATCAGCGACGCCAGATCGAGCGTGCTCTCGTAGTCCTCCACCTGCTCACCGGGGAAGCCGAAGAGCAGGTTCCAGTCGACGTAGATCCCCGCCTGCCGACACTGCTTGAGGAACTCCAAGTTGCGGAGCGAGGTCGTGCCCTTGCGCATGAGCTTGAGCATGTGCGTGCTCAGACTCTCGATCCCCGCCTGTACGCTCGTCACGCGCGCCCTCGCGAGGGCGTCGATCTGCACTTTCGAAAGAGTTGGCCTCACCTCGTAGAAGAGGTCCACCCCGAGGTTCGCGGCGGCCAGGCGGGGCAGGAAGGCGTCGTAGTAGCTCGGGGCCATCATGTTGTCTACGGTGCGCACGTAGCGCGGACGATACGCACGGACCAGATGGACGATCTCCTCGACCGCCCGATCCGGGCTCTTGGCCCTGAAGGCGATGCTCTCGCCGTTCAAACCGCAGAAGGTGCACTTCGCCTTTTCGCCCCACCAGCAGCCACGGGCTGTCTCGAGGACCACGTGCCGTTCGCCCCCCGAGGGGGCTCCCGTGCGATCGAGGATCTCGAAGTAATCACCGAAGTCCGGAAACGGGAGCCCGTCGAGATCCACGATCTTGTCCGGGGGACCGGTGTCGACGGAGGCGCCACCCCGGCGGTAGACGACTCCGCGCAGGTCGTCGACCGGGTCACCGTCGCCGAGACGTCGGACGAGCTGCGGAAACGCGATGTCGGCTTCGCCGGTGATGACGTAATCGACAAACGGGAAGCAGCGGTGCAGCGCGAGCCCCATGATGCCTTCGCAGTTGGCGCCCCCGAAGACGATGACCGACCGCGGGAACCCTTCCTTCACCCGACGGGCCAGACTCAGGCTCGGGACGTTCTGCTCGAAGACGGAGCTGAAGCCGATGATGTCGTAGGCATCCCAGGAGATGCGCTCCAGGCAGTTGGCGAGGAAGGATGGGATGTGGGCCTTCAGGTGTCGCAGCTCGTGCTGGATCTTTGGTTCGACCCGGCTGAGCACCTCGGCCCGATACTGGTGATCGGGGGGAATCCGGCCCCCGAACAGATCGTGGGCGAACATCTGCTCCCCCGCGAGCAGAGCCGAGGAGCGCTCGACCACCCCGTAGGAACTCCAACCGACCATCTGCGCGAAGAGCACGTTCAGGTAGAGGACGTCACAGGCCACGCCGGCGCGCGCGAGTTCCGCCTTGAGCAGACCCAGCGCGAGCGAGGGTGTGCTGATCGCGGCGAAGGGCATGTTGACGAGCAACACCCGGGGTCGGCTCCCGGCGGGACGCGTCTCGAGGCCGAGCATCGTGCTCAGCTCCCCGACATGAGGTACTCGGCGACCGCTCGTGCGATCGGCTGGCCGGTATGCAACTCGTAGTAGCTGAAGGCCGGTGAGGGATTGACCTCGAGGCAGTAGGCCTCGCCGCCATCGGTGATCTTGAAGTCGATCCCAGCGAAGTCCAAACCGAAGGCCGTGGCCAGCCCGATACAGCGATTGGCGAAGCCTTCGGAGATCGCCGCCTCCTCCAGCTTCTCCTGCTCTCCGGCCAGATACGCGTAGCGGTAGTCGACGGCCGAAGCCTCGATCGACGTGGCGAACGCCCGCCTTCCGACGGTGTGGACCCTCAGGTTCATTCCTTCGACGAACTGCTGGAATTGGACCGGGCAGGCCCGTACGGCCTCCAGCCGCTCGGGATCACAATCGTCGAGCAGGTTGACCACCGACCGCACGTAGCTCGCCGACTTGTAGATGACCCGTCCGTGGCGTCGGCGGAAGCTGCGCACCTCGTCCGGGTCGTTCGTCACCAGCGTTTCGGGGATCGAGAAGCCGTGGCGCCGAATCAGCTGCGCTTGCATTGGCTTGGAGTAGCTCACGCCGATCTCGGCGCTTCGACTGAGGACGCGACCCGGGGCGAGCTCGTGCCACTGCATCAGCATCGCGTGCAGGTTCTGGCAATGGAGGCGCGAGGGCGAGTCTGGCGGCTCGTGCTCGACCTCGGGCAGCAGCTGCCACTCCATCAACCTCGTGTAGATGGCGACGAAATCCTCGAGCCGGTGCCGAGCGCCGTCCAGATGCAGCTCGCCCCGCACCTCGCCATCTCCGACCTCCAGCTCCAGCCGCGTGTCCGCGAAGCGGCGCTGGTTGAATACGACATGGGGCGCCCCCAGCTCCCGCAAGCGCTCGATCACCAGCCCCAGCGACGGCTCCGTCGGGATGCCGCAGAGAAAAATCATGCCCGCGCTCCCTGCCCGTCACGCAGGCTCGAAGCGAGGGCGTCCAGGAGCGCGTCGCCACCCAGCCTGAGGTCGGGCAGTCCCGTCGCTCCGGCGAGCTTCCAAATGCCCTGAGGCCCGACGGAGAACTCCAGACCCAGCAGAGGCGCGTGCGCGAGAGCGGCGAGCCGACGGCACCCTTCCCCGATCGCCGCCGGAGCCGCCGACCCCACGATGTGATCACCGACGACCAGCAGTGTCCTGAGGTCCGGACCGGGATCGGGCATCTGGACGTGGAGCGAGGGCTGAGCCGGCGGATCGTCACTCGACAACCTGTACCGAGGGGTCGGCAGGCCGGCCCTGCCTGCCAGCCAGAGCCACTCGGCCAGGGAGCGGACACGGCCGCAAAGGCACTCCGGCGACGGGGGATTGAGCACCGGTCCCGGGAGCGCGTGGAGCCAGCTCATGAAGAACGCCATCAACTCCTGGACGACGTAGCTACGGTCTGACGGCTGAATCAGGAGCAGATCGCCCTGTGGCGGATAGACGAGACGGTTGAGCGCCCCGCGGACGGAGTCGCTGTGGAGCACGCGCCCGTCGCGCAAGCCCACCTCGACGCGAGCGCCCCCTCCACCGACGTGGTGCACCCAGCGCGCGTGGGACAGGTCGTCTGATGTCACGAACTCGACGGGCTCCAGCCCGCGGCTCCGCAGGCCCTGGTGGGCCCAGCGGGCCGGAGCATCCGTCGAGTCGCACAGTACGAGCCACACTATTGGCTGAAGCCTCCCGGGACGGCCGGTCCTACTTACGTTTCTCCTTCCGCTGTTTCTCCTTCCGCAGCGGAGCCCTCGAGACGTCAGGCCGCTGCGACTGCTGGATGAAGTGCGTCAGCTGGGCCAGGGCGGCCTCGATTCGCTGCAGCCTCTCCTCGTACCTCGCTTCGGGCGCGTACCCCTCCTCGTACCCAGAAGTCTCGTACTCGTACTGCCCGCCCGGGCCCGTCGGCGGGATCTCCGGCTCGTTCTTGCCCAAAGGGGGAACGTCGGGCTCGCGCTTCTTGACATCGGGCTCGCGCTTCTTGACGTCGGGCTCGAGCTTCTTGATCGTGTCGGGCTCGCGCTTTTTGATGTCGGGCTCGCGCTTCTTGATGTCGGGCTCAAGCTTCTTGATCGTGTCGGGCTCGCGCTTTTTGACATCGGGCTCGTGCTTCTTGATTGTGTCGGGCTCGAACTTCTTGATGGTGTCGGGCTCGAGCTTCTTGATGCCGCCGTCGCACGGGATCGCGGTCCCGATGCTGCTGCGGAGTCCGTCGAGCGCTGCCTGCATCCGTGTCACCTGGCCGGCGGTGAACATGGTCATTGCGGCATCGTCGACATAGTCCATGAAGTCCATGAACATGTCGCCGTTGGGGCCGTTGCTGCAACTTACCTTCGGGAAAGCCGGGGCGCCGTAGTTCGGTCCCCCCTGGTTCGGCGTGTCCGCCACGAAGTCGCTTCCGGAGCAGCCCGTGCCGTCGTCACCCCAGATGTGACGCAGATTGAGCCAGTGCCCGATCTCATGGGTCGCCGTGCGACCGAGATGGAAGGGCGCCGCCGCCGTGCCCGTGGTTCCGAGGGCGGAGTGGCGGATGACGACGCCGTCGGTAGCCGCGGGCCCGCCCGGAAACTGCGCGTAACCGAGCAGGCCGCCGGCGAGCGGGCATGCCCAGAGGTTGAGATACTTGTCGCTCGGCCAGGCATTGGCGCCTCCGGTGGCGGAGGACTTGACGCTATCGTCGTCGGAGAAGGCCGTTGTCGCCGTCGCTGTCCGGGTGATGCCGGTCGTCGGGTTGCCGGCGGGATCGGTGGCGGCCAGCTTGAACTCGATCCGCGCGTCGGCGGTCACGGGGGCAAAAGGAGCCGGCACCGTGCCGAGATCGCCATTCTTGTGCCTGAAATCCTCGTTGAGCACGTCGATCTGGCTCTGGATCTGCGCGGCCGAGATGTTCTGCACGCTGGTGTTGTAGACGACGTGCACAACGACCGGGATCCTGGTGCAACCCGTGCGGCCGATCACTGGGCTCATTGCGGCGCGCAGTGCCTGGTTCTCGCTGGCAGCTCTCGCTTCCGCGTACTCGGGAATCGTACGGAGCAGGCGGTAGTGAACGTCCATCGTACCGCAGGTCCGACGGGTCGGCGGGGTGGCCTCGGCCGCCCCACGACGGGATGAGCGCTTCTTCTTCTGTGCCATGTCACTGCTCCTCTCTGGATCGACAGACGACCAGGCGCTGGTCGTCCACTGTCTCCACCTCGAAGGTCCCGGAGAAGCCGGGCGCCCTTATTTCGAGGTGCTTGCCTGCCAGGGTCCAGCGCCCCGAGGCCGTTCGCCGCCGATCATCCGGGCCGGGGCCAACCACCTCGACGACACCATCAGGTTTCAGCGTGAACGCTGTGCGACCACGCGAAGGCGGGAAATCAGTATCCGGGCCCCTGAAGACGAGGCGGGCGCCTTCGTCTTCCTCGTGGGAATGGATCCAAGCGGCCTGAAGGGCTCTCCGGAGGTCGGGGGACAACACGATGTCTCCTTCTGACTCCAGCGACGGCTACCGCGCGAGCTACACTCGAGTGCGCCTCGACAACGACTTCAGATAGCGGGACCCTGCCTGGTGCAACTACCTGAACTCCGTCTGTTTGTTATGCCAAGAGTCTAGTTGCTGCGGAACTCTTGTCAAGGAGTTTCTCGCCCTTTGAAGGGCTGGATGTCCTTGACAACCTCTCCGTTGCGGCCATAATCAGCGCAGAGCGTCAACAGCACACACTCGCAATAGCAGGGCTCCGACACCACTCGCGACACTCGCAGGGAGGGTGAGCATGCCAAAGAAAGAGTCCGCCGCGCGCACGCGCAGAACGTGTGGGGCCATGGCCGCCCACATGATGCTGCTCGAACAGTATCCGTCGTTCCGCGCCGCCCAGATGCGGCTCGAAGGGGTCACCGCCCGGCGACGGGACACGGGCGCCGATCCGCAGAAGGCGACGGTCGCCACGATCAAGACGATCGTGCACGTGGTGTACAACACCGCTGAGCAGAACATCTCGGACGCGCAGATCAACAGCCAGTTCGTAGCCCTGAACAAAGACTTTCGCGCGACGAATCCCGACAAGAGCCAGACCCCGGTCCCGTTCAAAGGCTTCGTCACGGATGCGCGCGTGCAGTTCAAACTGGTCCAGGTGACGCGAACCAAGACGGGCAAAATCTCATTCACCAGCGACGATCAGGTCAAGAAGGCGTCGACCGGCGGGATCGCGCCCACCACCCCGAAAACACACCTCAACCTCTGGGTGTGCCCGATGGGCGGCGGCTTGCTCGGATACGCGCAGTTTCCCGGTGGTCCCCCCGCAACCGACGGCGTCGTGATCAATTACAAGGCGTTTGGCACGAACGGAACCGCTGCGGCACCGTTCAAGAAGGGACGCTCGGCGACGCATGAGATCGGTCACTACTTCAATCTGCGACACATCTGGGGCGACACGCCCGACTGCAGCGGCTCCGACATGGTGGCCGACACACCCAACTGCGCTGGCCCGAATTTCGGGACGCCGCCGTTTCCGACGGTGACCTGCAACAACGGTCCGAACGGCGACATGTTCATGAACTACATGGACTATACCGACGACGCGGCGATGTTCATGTTCACTTCGCAGCAGGTGCTTCGCATGCGCGCCGCCCTCGAGAGCGTGCGCAGCGGACTGCTGTAGACCTGAAACCAATGACAGGGACAGGCGGGCCTGGCGATCGACTGTTCTCGACGAAATGGGTGCACGTCTTCGAGGAGGATACGGCGGACGGCGCCGTGTACCGGTCCGAAGAGGGCGACATCCCGTTGTCGCGGCGGCCGCGCGAACGACTCGAGCTCGGTCGGGATGGCTCGGCCCGTCTGTTCGTCGGGGGACCTGACGACCGGCTGGTCGAGCACCCCGCCACCTGGCGCGACGACGACAGTCCGCCTGCGACGCGTAAGCCCGAGGGTGCGGAAGTCCGCATCGTCCATCGGTTGCCGGACCGCCTGGTCGTGAAGATTCGCGGCGCTGGCCCGAAGAGCTGAAATCTCTGTGCGCCATCATGCCCAAGAAGAAGCCCGTCGCCCCTCCCGCGCTTTACGAAGTCAGTGAGCGTGTCCCTCGGCAGGCCTCGGTTCGTCCCTACCAGCGCCCCCGCGGGGCCCCGCTCGTACGACCCCTTCGCCTGTACACACTCGACCCGTCGGTTTCGGATCGTTTGGGCGGTGTGGCCACCGCGAATGTGCCGTACGAGAAGCTGGAGCTTGGTCCCACCGGATCGCTCTTTCAGGTGAACTGCGAGGGTGCGCCCAAGCCGCTCGAATCGGCGCCGCTGAACCTGGACGATCCCAACCTTCTCCTGTCGGCCGGCCTGATGCCGACGCCGGCTGACGGACGCTTTCACCTGCAGATGGTCTACGCGGTGTGCAGCCTGACCTATTCCGCCTTCCGGCGGGCGCTTGGGCGGGACATCGCCTGGGCCACCGCGGCGCCACCCGAGGGCCCGCATCGTCTCGTGGTGCGTCCCTTCGCGTTCCGGGGCCGCAACGCGGGTTACAGCCGCGAGGCCGGCGACCTGTCGTTTGGGTATTTCAGCGCGGGACGTGATCCGGCCGGCTTCGTCATGCGCAAGGGCCTGATCTGTACGGCCCTCAGCCATGACATCGTCGCTCACGAAACCACGCACGCCCTCCTCGACGGTCTTCGGTCGCTGTTTCAGGTGCCCACCAACGTCGACGTGCCGGCGTTCCACGAAGGGTTCGCCGATCTCGTGGCGCTGTTCCTTCACTTCAGTTACGCGGATGTCGTGGAGCGGGCCATTCGTGAATCGCGGGGCAGCCTGGTGCGCGGTTCTCTGTTGACCGATCTGGCCCGCGAATTCGGCTACGCACGATCGAAGGCGGGAAAGGGCTCCGCGCTCCGATCAGGCGTGGACGTCGACGGGGTCGCAGCCTTCGATTCCGATGTGCCGCTCTCGAACGATTCGCGACCGATGTCGTACGACGAGGCGGGAACCGAGCCGCACGCGCTCGGTTCGGTATTGGTCTCGGCGGTGTTCGAGGCGTTCACGACGGTCGTGCGGCGCAAGACCGAGCGCCTGTTCGGCATCGCCGGCCTGGATGCCCGTACAGCCGGGCAGACACCGATCAGCGACGCGCTCGTGAAGGCGATCGCCCAGGAGGCGAGCGATGTGGCCGGCCAGTTCCTCAACGTCTGCATCCGCGCGATTGACTACTGCCCGCCGGCTGACATGGAGCTCGGCGAGTACCTGCGGGCGCTGCTCACCGCCGACAGCGAGATGGAACGGAGCGACAAGTGGGGATTTCGTGAATCGCTGATGCGATCGTTCCGGCGTCGTTCTATCTTTCCCGATCACGTCCAGTTCCTCACCGAGGACGCGATGGTGTGGCACTCACCCGAGGCAACCCTCCGAATTCCCGCTCTCGCCTTCCGCGAGCTTCGGTTCGATGGCGAACCGGGGCAGCCGGCCGACGTGAAGGAGTTGAGGCGCCAGGCGCACGCCCTCGGGACGTTCGTCACCGCTCCAGAGCACGCGCGAGTCTTTCACCTCGTGGCGCCGGGTGCGCCGCTTCCCAATGGCATCGTTCAGGCGTCGCCACCGACGGTGGAGTCGATTCGTGTGAGTCGGCGCGTCTCCCCGGATGGGCGCGTACTGTTCGATCTGGTGGCCGAGGTCACGCAATCGTGCACGGTCCGGCGGGCGGGCGATCTGTTCGACGTAAACGGCGGCAGCACCATCGTCATCGACCCGCAGGGAGAGATACGGTTCGCCATCTACAAGAAGTTCGACAGTGAGACGCGGCAGGCTCGCCAGCACGCCGCGATGCGCGGGCCGCTCTCCAGGTTCTGGAAGAAGACCGGGCGGCGTTTCGATCTGCAGCCGGACGTGCTGCGCCTGCTCCACACTATTGGCTCAACTTGAGATCAAGGACGGGCCGGACGTGCTGGACGATGGCGCAGTATGAGCAAGAGCCTTTTCCCGAGAGACTTCATGTTTCAACTGACGCCTTCGGAGAACTCGAAACTGGTCGCAAGTTGCGACCACCTGTTTCGCCTCAGGTTTGCCAAGGCACTGCCCCGCGCTTTTACGGAGTACGGAGCCATCACGGCCGCGAGTGTGCTCAACTCGAGACGCGCGGTTGAGGTCGCGGTGTTCGTCGTGCGTGCGTTCGTCAAGATCCGGCGGGTCCTCTCCGAAGATCGAGAACTGGTCCAGCGTCTTACAAAGTCGCTATCCGCTGCTGTTGTCCTTCTGTCCGGAGCGGGCCAAACAGGTAGCGTTACTGAGTGAGGGATCTCAACAAGGCGTCAAAGGTGGCAAACGGGACGGCGCCCACAACGGTCTGCGACCCAATGATGAAGGTCGGCGTGCCGCTGACGCCGTACTGCTGCTGTCCGGCTATCTTCATGTTCGTGATGCCGCTCCGCAGATCGGCGAGAGCGAGACACGCGTCAACCTCCGCGCCGGTCATCCCCGACTGGGCGACCACGGTCTTGATCGCGCTGGTCGGATTCGCGCTGCCTACCCAAGTCGCCTGCGCCTGTGGTCTATGATAGACGCGCATGTGGCGCTACCTTGCACGTCGTCTCCTGCTGACAATCCCGGTGTTGCTTGGTGTCGCCACCCTGGTCTTCCTGCTGATCCACCTGGTTCCCGGCGATCCCGCGCAGTCCATGCTCGGGGAGGGCGCGGCACCTCAGGAGGTGGCGGCCCTGCGTTCGCGGCTCGGGCTCGACCAGCCGATGCCAGTGCAGTTCGGCCGTTTCATCACTGGCTTGGTTCGTGGCGATCTCGGCACGTCGTTGCGTACCGGTGAGCCGGTGGCCGCGTCGATCACGAGCCGCATGCCGGCGACCGCGGAACTGGCCATCGCGGCGATGGTGGTCGCGCTCCTGATCGCGGTGCCCCTCGGCGTGGCGGCGGCGGTCTGGAAAGGCACCTTCGTCGATCATTGCGCGATGACGCTCGCGCTTGTCGGGATCTCAATCCCGAACTTCTGGCTGGGCCCGATGATGGCCATCCTCTTTGCGGTTGAACTGGGATGGCTGCCTGTATCCGGAAGAGGCACGCTCGCGCATCTTGTCCTGCCATCCCTCACACTTGGTGCCGCGTTGGCCGCCATTCTCGCCCGGATGACCAGAGCCAGTCTGCTCGAGGAACTCCGCGAACTCTACGTCACAGCGTCGCGGGCACGCGGCGCCTCGCGAGCTCGCGCGGTCTGGCGTCACGCCTTTCGCAACAGTCTCGTGCCGGTTGTCACCATCGTCGGTCTTCAATTCGGATCGCTGCTGACCGGCGCCATCATCACCGAGACGATCTTCTCGTGGCCTGGCGTGGGACGCTTATTGATCCAATCGATCAACTTCCGCGACTATCCCATGGTGCAGGGATGCATCCTCCTGATTGCGGTCACCTACGTGATGGTCAATCTCGTGACTGACCTCGTCTACGGGTGGCTCGATCCGCGGATACGGCTGGCGTAGCGCTTCGACTCGCAGAAGCCGCTGTAGGTTCTTTCGAGGCGATCGGGCGGAAGATGCTTGCTCAGCGCTACGTCCTGAGCGAATACGCTCTTTCGCGAGTTCATGAGTCGAAGGACGTAGGAGATCAGGCGCGATGCCGCGTGTCGGAGCCATCATCGTTCTGGTGACCATCCTGGCAGCCCTCGTGGGGCCATGGGTCGTGCCCTACGATCCGGCCGACCAGGTACTGGCCGACCGGCTGGCGCGCCCGTCGATGCGGCATCCGTTCGGGCTGGACGAACTCGGTCGGGACGTGTTGTCGCGCGTGCTGGCCGGCGCGCGAATCTCGCTGCTGGTGGGGCTGTCGGTCGTGGCGGCCTCGGCGGGCATCGGGACGATCCTCGGATCGGCGGCGGGCTACTACGGCGGATGGATCGACGAACTGATCAGCCGCATCATCGACATTCTGATGGCGTTTCCAGGCATCCTGCTCGCCATCGCCCTTGTCGCCGTCCTCGGCCCCAGTCTGACCAACGTCGTCTTTGCGCTCGCGTCAATCGGCTGGGTGGGGTATGCGCGGCTTGTGCGTGGCCAGGTGCTGCGCGCCCGCGAGTTCGAGTTCGTGCAGGCCGCGCGGGCGCTTGGCGCTGCGGTGCCGCGGGTCATTGGGCGGCACGTGCTGCCGACGGTGCTGACGACTGTCGTTGTTCAGGCCAGCCTGGGCATGGCAGGCGCCATCATTGCCGAGGCGTCACTGAGCTTCCTGGGGCTCGGCGTGCAGCCACCGACCGCGAGCTGGGGCACGATGCTGGCGGGGGGACGCGCACACCTGCTGGACGCGCCGCATTTGACCATTTTTCCGGGTGTCGCGATTGCGTTGCTCGTGCTGGGATTCAACTTCCTGGGCGACGGGCTGCGCGACGCGCTCGACCCGCAGCGCCCCCATCACTGAATCTGGCGTTGGAGGTCGAGCAGCGCTGGATAACGCGGGTTGTGTTCGAGGCCGCGTGCGACGGTCGCTCGGGCCGCCCGCGCGTCCCCGAGCCTGAATTCGGCCGTCGCCAGCCGCACCAGCAGGGCAGGAGCGGGCGTGATATCGGCGGCCCGGTGCCAGGCCCGAATCGCCTCCCGCTGATCACCCAATCGCTGACACGTATCGCCGAGACGTTCCAGTACCGCCGCGCGCGTCTGGCCTGTTTCCGGCGTGAGTGCCGCCCAACGCTCGAGCGACGTTCGGACCGCAGGCAGTCGGCCGAGGCGCTCAGACGTGTCTGCGAGCATCAGCAGCGTTGCCGGACTCAGGGGTAGCATGTCCGCCGAATGTTGAAGGGCGGCGGCCGCCCCGGTCAGATCGCCAGAGAGCATCAGCGCCTTTCCGTAGAGCGCCAGCGCGTCTCCCGACACGCGCGGGCCGCGTGTCAGCGGCTCGAGTGCCTCAAGGGCCTTGCGCAGGGCCACGCGATCGAGCCTCGGCTCGGCCGCATCGAGCCACACCCTCCCGAGTGTCAGGTAGATGACGGCATTGTCCGGGTAACGTTCGGCGGCGCGCCCCAGCACGCCAATGGCGACGTCGGTGCGTCCCGCACGCGCATAGGCACGGGCCACCGCGGCCTGCCGCTCTGGCCGGTCCGGCTCCAGCGTCGCGATGGCCTCGAGCTGGGCAATGGCGTCGCGCGGGCGGCCGACTGTCTCGTAGACATCCGCCAGCGCCTCCCTGGGCGCGATCAGCCCGGGCGACAGGCGATTGGCCTGTTCGAGGGCGCGCAGCGCCTCGGTGGGTTGATTCTGCGACTTGAGGCAGAGGCCAAGCAGATAGTGGGCTTCCGCGAGGCGCTCGTCGAGCGCCACGGCCTTGCGCAGGGATGGGATGGCCCCGGTGGTGTCGCCAGCCCTGAACTGGGCGAGTCCGAGCTTGTAGAGCACCCGTGGATTGCGATCGTCGAGATCGACAAACTGGCTGTAGCTTTCGACCGCCTTGCCGTAGCGCTCGAGGCTGTAATTGACGTCCCCGAGCAATTCGGCCGGCCGTTCGGCAGCCGGGTCCAGCCGCGAGGCGATCCTGAGATCCTTCAGCGCGTTGCCGAGATCGCCCCGCCGCCGGTAGGTCTCCCCGCGCTTGAGGTACGCGATCATCGAGTCGCTCTTGAGGGCGAGCGCGCCGCTATACGCCTCGATGGCGGTATCGGTCTGGTCGGCGGCGAGCGCCGCATCTCCGCGTCCAAGCAACTGCTGGTACTCCCGCTCCCGGACCACGGCTGCCCAGACGGCAATCGACAGTCCAGCCAACAGCGCGACCACCAGCAGCACGCCAATCCAGCTGCGTCCCATGACGAGTCTATGGTAGCAGGAGAGGGAACTTTTGCTCGTTCTTCGTGTCTAAGCTTTACAGGAAGCAGGGTTTGGGCCTGCCCGGGGGTCGCAGCACCGGGACGCCTGACAGGGAACTGGGAACTTGCTATAGTTCACGGAGACACGAACGTGGCCGAGGAACTATCTTTGAAACAAGCGCCTGCCCTGGGTTGGCCTGACGTTGCGGATCGCGAAGCGGTCCTGGTGCGCCGGTGCACCACTGGCGATGACGATGCGTGTGCGACGTTGGTGGCGGACCACCAGCGCATGGTCTTCCAGTTGGCCCTGCACCTGCTGGGCGACTACGAAGAAGCACGCGATCTCTCCCAGGACGTCTTCTTCCAGGTGTTCCGCACGATTGGCCGGTTCAGATGCCAATCTGCGTTGCGGACCTGGATCTATCGCATCGTCATCAATCAGGCCCGCAATCGCCAGCGTTGGTGGCGGCGGCGCCACCGTTCTGAGCAGGTGTCGCTTGATGCGCACCTGGAACAGCATGGCGACCGCGCCCTGGCGGACTCGGCTATTGGCCCTGACGGGCAGCTCAAGCGGAAGGAAACCGCATCGAAAGTCTGGCTCGCGCTGGACGCATTGCCGTTCGATCAGCGGACGGCCGTCGTGCTTCGGGAGATTGACGGATTGAGTTACGAGGAGATCGCGTTCTCGCTCGGTGTCGCGGTTGGAACGGTGAAGTCGCGGCTGACCCGTGGGCGCGAGGCGTTGCGGGCCCGCTTGCGTGAGACGAGGGCGGTATGAACAGGCTGTCGTGCGGTGCGGTTCGACGCCGATTGTCGGCGTTCCACGACGGCGAGCTGCCACTTGAGGAGCAGATTGCCGTCGAAGCGCATCTGCGTGGATGCCAGGCGTGCGTTGGCGAGGCGAGCGATCTGCAGGAGCTGGGTGAGCTGGTACGGTTGGGTTCTGCCGAGGTGTCCGAGCGGTTGAGCGGCGATCTCGACGGGCTGCAGTCCGAGATCCTGAATCGCCTCAGAGTCGAGCGCGAAGAGTCCGTGCCCGCGCAGGTGTCGCGGGCCTTTGTAGACATGCGCCTCGGCTTCGCGGCCGTGGGGTCGACGCTGGCGACGGTCGTATCGATTCTGCTGATGTTCGGGATGCTGTATTTCGGTCCCCGAAGCGAGCGGTCCGACTCCCTGGCTGGTCTGATGGAGACGCTTGGCGCCCAGTCTGTGGGAAGCGAAGCAGGCATGCTGATGCCGCGCTCGGCCGGCATCGGGATGGTGGCCGATGGCGTCTTCAGCGAAGAGGATGCGGTGCTGGCGCTCTCGGCGGTGGTGACGCGGGGAGGCCGGCTCCAGAATCTGGAAGCGGTGCTCTCGGAGCAGCCGACTGCTGCGGATCGCGATCGCGTGCTGCGGCTGCTCGATCAGCTGTCGCGCGCGCGGTTCGAGCCGGCGCGTGTCGGCGGGTCTGCGATTGCCGTCAAGACGGTGTGGTTGTTCGCGCACACGACGGTACGCGGCAAGATGCCGCTCACGCCGAAGCAGAGCGGCCTGGCACGGGTGCAGACGCAGCTCGGCTAGCGGCGCCAGGCTATTTCGCCGGCGGTTCCACCTTCAGCGTCGCCATGTTGTTCAGGGCGTCTGACGCCCTGACAACGGTTCGGTCTACCGCCTCAGGATCGACCTTCAGCGTATAGCGAGCGTGTCGACTGTCGCCGATTCCGTCGGCGGGGACGAGCGTCTGCCAAGGGCCCGCGTCCACCGAGTACTCGACCCTGTCGATCGCCGACAGCGAGTCGCGTACGTCGATGACGACCGTCGCCATCGCCCCATCGCGCGTGACGCTCGCGACCGAGATCGACGGTGGCGTGTTGTCGATGTCGAATCCGTCACTCTCGAGCGCTCCAGTCAGGGCCTGGCCCTGGGGATTGCCGGGCTGATCGCTGGCGACGACCCTGATCATGTAGGTGCCATCGGGGACAGAGGTGGTATCCCATGTCAGCAGTTGATCGCTCGTCGCACGTCTGAGCGGCTTCCATCCGGACGAATCCACCCTGCGATAGAAGACGTCGAAGTTCAGCCGATCGTCGTTGTCATCGTCCGCCTTCCAGGTGAAGGCTTGCAGCCCCTTCTGATACATCTTCCGCCCAAGCGCGGGTCCAGCCTCGGGAGTTGGCGGAGGTGCCGTGCCGAGTGGCAGAGAGTAGACCGGAGCCCTGGCGTCGGCCGGGACATCGCCCAGGCCCGCGATTTCAGCCTCTCCGGTCGGGAACGGACGTTGATACACCATGCCAGGTGGGAGCACCGACAGGGAGGTGACGCGCGGTCGCGCATTGCGCTGCCGGTAACCGACCTTTACCGATACAAGCGATGGCCCTTCCTTGTCGGCCGGTGTCGCCGACAGCACCGCCTTCCACTGGAAGTAGCGTGCCGCGGGATTCTGCAGCGCGTCACCATCGGGCCGGGCGTACGGACCCGACCAGGCACTCCACGTGTCGTCGGGGGCTGACGTGTTTCCAGATCGCGTGAACATCTGCACGCGGGCCGCGCCGCTCGTCTGTGCGCGCCAGCTCAACGTGCCCCATGTCGCCACCATGCCGGCGTCCTTCACATCCGAGAGGTAGGTGCCTTCGGCTGCACGGTCGCCCGCGAGCGCGTAGATCTTCGCCGGGTTCGACGTGGCGTAGTAGCGTGCCTGACCCACGACCAGCACCGACGTGATCTGCTGCCCACCCAGCCTGGTGACGAGCGTCGTGCGTGCGGGATTCCCCGCGACGCGGAAGAGCTTGCCACCATTGCCTGTCGCGACCGTGACCGCGCCGCCGTCCTCTACCCAGATGTCGAACGGCGAGTCGTCTTTTGACTCCCAGATGATCTCGGAGCCTCCATCCTTGTCGATCCGATACACCGCGCCCTTCGCGGTTGTCTTGTCCTGCGTCCGGCCTGCCGATGATCCGGGCTGACCTGTCACGGTGGGCGAATCGGCGACGGTGATCGACATGATCTCGGTCGACACCGAGCCGCCGGGCGGGGTCTTGGGTACGTCCACAATCGGGGCACCGGGCGAACGATCGTCGCCAGCCGAACTCTTGCCGTTGACCGCGGCCGCATAGACCGTTCCGTCAGCGCCCACACGCAGGGCGCGCAACTCGCGGAATGGCGAGTCGAGGAGCGCGAAGGCTTTTCCGGCCGGGTCAATGCGCAGCACGCGACCCGGTGAATCGGTTGAGGCGAACAGTTGACCGCTTCGATCGAAGGTGAGCGAGGTGACGTGCTTGGTCTGAGTCCGGTAGAACACTTCGCCAATGCCTGCTGCCGTGACGCGATAGATCAGCCCTTTGTCGCCGGTGCCGACATAGAGCCGTCCCTGCCCGTCAATGGCCAGCGACCAGATGTACTTGTCGTCCGGATCGAAGTAGATCGTCGCGCGGCCCGCCGCGTCGACGCGGTAGACCTTGCCGTCGGGCGACGTCCCGACCAGCAGCGCACCATCGGGTGCGGCGAGGATGGCGTGCACTTCGAGTTCCTTCGCCTTGAAGAACTCCGTCACTTTGCCCCTGGCGTCGATCCTCCAGACCTGGCCATCATTGCCACTTCCGGCAAACACCGCGCCGTCGGGGCCCGCCTGCAGGGTCCAGATGAAGGGCACCGTGGCTTCGTACAGCGTCTTGACGACCGGCCCGAGGACAAGCCGGCCCGAATCGTCGACCGACAGGCTGTCGACTTCGCCCTTCATCATGTCGGCGTGTGTCGACACCTGCCAGAAGCGGGGCGAGGTGGCCTGGCTCGTGGCCACGCAACACGCCATCAGAGCGGCCAGAACAAACAACCGGTGTCGAAACGCCATCATTGCGGGTAGACCTTTCGCGTGTATCGGGCTCACGGCCGTTGACCGCGGCCATCGAGCAAGAGCGTGAGCGTGCGCTGTCCCGACACGGCCAGCGACGTCCGGATTTCCCAGGCGCCAAGCGTGGCTTGTTGGAGTGATGTGCCGCCGCCACCGGCCCGGTCGCCTTCCATCACGCTGAGCACAGACGAGGGCAGGCCGGGTAGCGTCTCGCTGGCGACGATCGCGCCGGCGTTGCGCCCCAGCAGCCTGACGTACACCCTGTTGTTGTGCCGCGTGTCGTTGAGGCGACGGATCAGGCCGGCTGCCGAATCCGGTCCGAGCACGGCGCGGCCGTCGCGAGCCTCCCATTGGGCGAGCCGGGGGCCATCGGTGACGAGCAGCGTGAGCGAGTCGTCTGTGTTGAGCGGAATCGGGATCGGAACCGTGTGCAGGACATCTTCGCCACGCCAGGTGCGCAGCAGGATCTTGAGGGGCACCGTTCGCCCGGGGCGGATGGCGGTGGCATCGATCCACACGCGCTCGATGGTGGCCGTGCGGGGGTGCTCGGTGGCCTCGATGGTGAGATCAACCGACTCGATGTCGACCGGTTCGCGGTCGTTGTTGAGCAGGGCGCCAAGCGGCCCCACGACAGAGGCCGACGCGGTCACCCCCGGCTGATCGCCCACATAGATCTCGTCCAGTTCGACGTCGGCCTGTCCGCGAATCGCCACGCGGCCCCGCAACGCGTATGTCGCGGCGCCGTAATCGCGTTCGTGCGACGCGAAGGTGTTGAAGAGCGCCGTGAAGACGAGCAGTGGCGTCAACAGCGGATCGTCGGCCACGTGAAAGGTGAATGTTCTGCGTGAACGGCCTGCGCGGTCGAGGGACACATTCACGGTGATGGCGCGAGGACCTGCGCCGAGTGTGCCCGAGACCGCCGTCGCGCGGTCCTGCTGGATGGTGCCAATCACCTCCCCGATCGACGAGAGTTTGATCGAATTGAGCAGGCTCGGCAGCACCGCGTGTACATACGCCCGCGTCATCGGAAACCGCGTGGGGCCGACGTTGTAGAAGGGATGGCCGAACGCGTAGACGCGATCGCCGTCGACCTCGGTGACCGTGCCGGTCGCGCCGAAGCTGAGGTCGCCGGTAATCAGGGCCACGCCTATCGGATCGCCCGGCCGCAGCGGTCCTGTCGACGCCTGCTGGGTCGTCGCTGCCGTCGTGGTCGCGCCCGCGCCGCCGGGTGCGAGGATGAAACCCGCCCGCTCGAACAGATTCAGGATCGGCTGAATGGCGACCGCATCGAACCCGCCGGCGACGAGCGGTGTCGCAATCGGTCTGAGCACGGTGGCCGTGCGGCCGTCGTACGCGCCGGCGAGACCGTTGTACGAGACGTACGCCGCGGACGCGGCAAACGGTACGACAGGGCTGAGCGCGTGCTCGAACGACGTCGCCATCCCGGCCGAACCCATCAGCGCGGGCATGGGCCGTCGTTTGACGGCCGTCGCCGCGTCTGGACCGGTCGTCGCTGCAATCATCTCCTCGATCGGCGTGATGCCCGCGATGGGTTCCGTCGCGAACTGCCCGAGCGAGTAGGAGATCGCGCCGAGCAGGCGGCCATCGATGTACACGGGGCTGCCGCTCATGCCGGCGATGACGCCGGTCCTGGCGAGCGGTCCCCCTTCGATGCGGGCGAGAATCAAATCGCGTTTCGGCCCATTCGTGTTGCGCAGCACGCCGATGATGTGGACCTTGAAGTCCTCGATGGTCGTGCCCTGGAACACCGTCCGGCCGACACCAATCATGCCCGGTTCGACTTCGTCGACGGACATGTAGCGGCTGGCTGCCGGGGTGTCCAACGCGAAAAGCGACAGCGAGAGAAGCAGGGCGGCAGTGCGGCGAAACGTCATGAAGGGCAGTCGTGCTCCCGTCAGGGTTGACTCGATGTCGCTGAGTTTCACTAGCTACATGATAACCACTCCCGGAGTGGTTGTCCGGGAGTGATTGTCACTTCGGCTGGGGCCGCGCACTGACTGGGGCCGCCCACTGGAGGCCGGGGCTTCAGCCCCGGCACTCAGCGAAGCAGACCCAGCCAGCCGACAAGGCGAGTGGTCGGCTTCAAGAGGTGGGGTTTGCACATCCGGCGACCGATCCCAGAGCCGAGGCCGCGCGTTCGTCGTCCGATCCTCACGTTCGTCGTTTGGTCGCACGGCAGAGGCCGCGCACTGGAGGCCGGGTCTTGAAACCCGGCGCCGGGATCCAGTCTTCATGGGGTCACGCTGCCTGGCCGTCGACGAAGGACGGTGGCTGCTACATTTTGACGGCCGGCGAGGAACAGCGTCGGGCGCATGAGTGCCGGTGTTGTGTTTCGCTACTCTCGTCTTGGCTGTTCGGGAGGAACCGTGGGATTCGATGCCGAGCGAAGCGCCTCGAGCATCCCCTTGTAGTCCTTCAGCGAGTACGCATCATGGTAGCGTTTCTCGAATGCAGCGATCTCGCTTCCGTCTCGGACCATCCAGAAGAAGTACGCATGTCTTACGCGCGAGACTCGCAGCCGGGGACAACTGAGAGTGGCGAGGGCGGCTTCGTGTTGTTCCGCCGCTGGCCGCCGTACGATCCGACACTTGCCTGGCTGGATCCTCGGGTTGCCACGTTCGTTGTCTAGAAAGGCCGATACGTAGGCGTTGCCGTAGGCGGGGTTCTTCTCGATTCCCGGAAATTCCAAGCGATTGTGGTAGCTGAACGATCCGTGCGCTATCGAGGTCGTCAGCATGACTTTGCTGGCAAGGACCTCGCGGTTGATCCTCTCGACGACATCCAACAACGTCTGCAGGCCAGCATGGCTGCCTTGGCCAGCCCCGCGAACGAACAGAACTCCACAGTCGGAAATGAACAGCCCATCGACCCTTGGTTGGCCGTTCTGTCGGTGGAGTGCGTCGTAGCCGGCTTGGTAAAAGCAATCCAGTGCGCGAACCGCCCGTGACTCTTCGGTCATCATCTTCCTGAAGCCGGAGATGTCCATGTACGCGACAAAAGTCGTTCCGCTAAAAGGGTCCAGCGGCATCGATCACCCCGAACGTTCAACGAGCGTCTACCGTCACATTGCAGCCGCGGCCGACGCACGACATTGAGCTCACTTGCCGCACCCGTACTGCCCAGACCGTCGCGTGAAGTGTCAGACCCTTCACCGAAGCTATCATTCCGTTTCCTGGCGGTCGAGCCTTTGAAGCAGCTCCTGCCTGGCCTCATCTTCCGTGTCGAACCACCGGTCTGTGGTTCTCGGCGGGGGAAACGGTTGGCCGTCGCTGTAGTCGTCGGGCAGATCGAGAACGCACCACTTCTCGTTCACGCTGCTTTGGTACATCGTGTGCCTAGCCATCCTCTTGAATCCGCGTCTTTAGTAGACGATGCTGCCGCCACGAGGGGCGGACTGAGCTTTTTTCAGAGCAGCAGAACTATCAGGTACTTTGTGAGCCAACACCTTGACCCAGTACGGCGTCTTGCTTTCTGTGAGGTACGCGGTGACGACGTAGAGAACGCCGCCGACAACAATTCTGGCCGCGCCCTCCCGCGTCGGGTGTCCCTTCTGCGAGGGTCGAATTCTCCCCATGGGAACCACGACTCCTTCGATTCGGAGCCACGTCGACAAACCGTCGGGCAGTGGCAGATTGTTCTGGGAATACTCGTAGAATGCGTTGCCGGCCTTGCTCTGCCTGCGACCGATCGAGATCCGGAAAGGGCCGGACAGCCTATCGGTGGGAACGCCCTGTTGCGTCGAGAATTCGGCACCCAGATCGAGCAGTCGCACCTGCTCACCCGTGGAACGAAGGAACTCAAGCATGACCGATTCTGGAGCTTGTGCCGTAGGCATGATACCTCCCTCGAGGAATTAGCGGTCCATCTTCACGAGGGTGGATGGCGTCAATTGTTGGTCAAGCGCCCGTCGCTCATCCACTCGCATTTGGAAACCGCCCGCCGCCCGCTGGCATTATTGCCGCCATTCATTGAGGAGGCAAGTTGTAGTGCCGTGGATGGCGAATGCCAATGCCGCTCAAAATCGGCAGTGGTGGCGTAGATGGCTTCGTCGAAGTCTCGCCACCGGTCGACTCGATTCTTGGTACAGCCCATGTCAGTACTCGTCAGCCTACCCTCACAGACGGGGATCGAGTCAATTGGTGCCGAGAGGTTCTGTGCGCATCCGCCTGCACTTGGGGACTACCGACCGCGGGCGCATTGTTGTCGCATTCCAGCCCGGAGGCAAGTCCCTCCGCTGGTGTCGTGTGGATTCGACCGTTCAGCGCGTGTTAGCCGTCACTTGGCTCTCGTCGGGGGGGCACTCCAGCGATACGATCGAGTGTTCACAGTCGCACCGCCATAACGTCTCCAGATCTGAATTGGTCTTGATGAGGGTCTTCTGTTCCTTGCCCGTGCCCATTTCCTTGACGGTCACGTTGACCGTGCCGTTGGCATCGATATCAAATGTGATTTCAATCTACGGAACGCCACGCGGCGCGAGCCGAATGCCGTCGAAGTGGATCCGTCCGAGCGTGCGATTGTCGCGCGCAATCGGCCGCTCACCCTGCAACACATGCACCTCCACGCTCGATTGACTGTCGGCCGCCGTCGAGAACACCTCGCTTTTGCGCGTCGGAATCATCGTGTTGCGCGGAATCAGCGTCGTCAGCACGCCGCCGAGCGTTTCAATGCCAAGCGAGAACGGCGTCACGTCTAACAGGCACAAGTCCTTCACTTCACCGGCCAGCACGCCAGCCCGGATGGCCGCGCCGAGCGCGACTACCTCGTCGGGATTGACGCCTTTGTACGGCTCTTTGCCGAACACGTCGCGCACTATCTGCTGCACTCTCGGAATGCGGGTCGATCCACCGACCAGCACAACCGTGTCAATCTGCGACGGCTGAAGCCCCGCGTCGGCCATTGCCTGCTTGACCGGTCCCACGGTCTTCTGGAGCAGGTCTTCGACCAGTTCCTCGAACTTGGCCAGAGTCAGTTTCAACTGGAGACTCTTCGGACCGGTCGCATCCGCGCTGATGAACGGCAGAAATATCTCCGTCCCCAACACCGTCGAGAGTTCTATCTTGGCGTTCTCGGCGGCCTCGCGGAGCCGCTGGAGTGCCCTCCGGTCCTTCGTCAGGTCGATCCCGTCGCTCTTCTTGAACTCGGCCGCTACCCACTCGATGATTCGTTGGTCGAGATTGTCGCCGCCGAGATGCGTGTCGCCGTTGGTCGACTTGACTTCGACCACGCCCTCACCGACTTCCAGGATCGATATCTCGAAGGTGCCGCCGCCAAAGTCGTACACCGCGACCGTCTCGTCCTCTTTCTTGTCGTGCCCGTACGCCAGCGCCGCGGCAACAGTACTGCTAACGACCCTCATAACGTCCAGCCCGGCAATCGCTCCGGCCTCCTTGGTGGACTGCCGCTGCGCGTCGTTGAAGTACGCCGGGACGGTGATGACTGCCTTGGTGACCGGCTGCCCCAAATACGCCTCTGCCGCCCGCTTCAGCTTCTGCAGCACCATGGCAGAGACCTGCGCCGGCGCGAAGCGCTCCTCCTTGCCCGACACCTGCACTTGCACGGCCACGTGGTGTCCGTCACGCACGACGCAGTACGGCACCATCTTCATTTCTTCACTGAGTTCCTCGAAGCGTTGTCCCATGAACCGCTTGATGGAGAACACCGTGTTCTCCGGGTTGGTGATTGTCTGTCGCTTGGCAGCCTGCCCCACGAAGCGCTCGCCAGTCTCGCTGAACCCGACGACACTTGGCGTCAGCCTGCCTCCTTCGGCATTGGTGATGACGACTGACGCTCCGCCCTCCATGACCGCGACGACCGAATTCGTGGTTCCGAGGTCGATTCCGATAATCTTGCTCATCGATATGTCCCCGCTGGTGTGCAATCCGGCCCGCGACGTTCATCGATGTATGTCGGTGTCGCCTAGCCAGAGCTGCTCTGTGCCGGTGAGGCGCTTAGCACTTCCCCAAGAAACTTGGTCAGTCGCCGTTCGACTGCTTCAAGACATGGAACGAGGTCGGCAGCTACGTGTGCCGGCTGCGAATCAACCTCTACTGCGGCGACTCCGATGGCACGAAGGCGATCCTCCAGGCAAGGATGGCTGTCCGTCGGGTGTGTGACTCCGTTGTCCATCTTTGGATCCAGCTTCAACCCGACAGAGCGGGCGACGCCGTCCGCAAAGACCGCCGACAGATTTATCGGGAGGTGACCGCTTCTGGCTTGCTCTGAGAACCATGCCGTTGCCGACCGGAAGAGCGGCACGGCCGCGATTGCCTTCGTTAGCGAGGAGGCGACTGCCTGAGGAGAAGTAACCAGGGGCGCAATTGAGTCCGCTCGCAACTCCCGAGCACGGCCAATCCGGGATTCGAGCCTGCGAAAGACCGCGAGATACCGCTCCAAGACCAAGAGTGGGACCCAAAGACCGACCGACATGGCAGCCGCGGCCTCGCCATCCGCATCGGCGACTCGGCGAAGCCCGGCGATTGCTTCCGATGCGCCGCGGTAGACAGGGTAGAAGCGTCTACTGTAGAAAGTGTCAGCTCCCGTGAAATGGGACAACTCATGAACAAGGACAGCCGTCAATTCGGACACCGTCAATAGTCGCAGTAGCGGTCCAGACAAGCACAGCGTCTGCCCTCGGACATGCCCCGCGACAGTATGGACTTCTGCTTCCGTAACGAAGAACGACGTGCCAAGCTCAATCACGACGGATTCGGGTTGGCGGCATTCCAACCGTGCTCCAATCTGTCCTAGCAGACGAAAGAGGTCCGGCGCATCTTGTTGGCATATGGGTAGAGCCAGTGTGTGCACTCGGATCCGCCGCACGGACAAGAACCCGGCTCTTACTATCTGCCACAATCCAATGGCGCACCCAACCATGATCAACACGTATCCCAGCACTCCTTTCATCGGGATCCTTACCCTCGCGCCCGGTGTCGCCAGGTACTCAAACAACGAACCAAGCAGCCAACTCAACCCTCCAGCAACGGCGAGTATTAGACCTGCACAGAGCGCCAGGGCCAAGTACATTCCCGGTACGAAGAAGAGGGCGAGGGCCAATCTCCCACGATGATCCGCCATGACCCGCCCAGCAAGCGCAGCATTCTGGGCTGTCCCAGTACCCACCGCCATTTTGGCGATCTGCTGAATCGTCGATGCCGCTGTTGGATCCGGCCGCCGCTTCCAAGCCGATTTGATGCTCTTAAAGATGTCGAGAGAGCTTGGCATGCACTCCTTGCCGCTCGGGCATCTGGCGTTGGCCAACCGCCCGAGCACCGGACTTCGAATGCTAGCCACGCTCCGTTGGAACTTGCAAGGGAATCCGGTAAGCGCCTCCCCAAGGTCGCTGCGTGACGTGCTTCCCCCGCCTTGTTGCCGGCCCCGCCCAGACTCGAGGAGGTGCTGGCGGCGCTAGGCACCGCAGGCGGCCGAAGCCGCCGGTTGAGAGTCCTTGGCAGGAACACCGTGCCAACGGCTGCCACGCATCTAGCAAGACCGCTTCAACACGGCTCGGACCTTGCACTCGTGTTGGCTCTGATGAGCCGTCCCCATCGCCTCGATCCAAGTGAGTATGTCGGCATCCGTCAGTACTTCCTGACCATTTGCACGCACCAGCGCAATTGCGAGTTCGGCGATGCGGACACGATCGCGCTGGTCTGGGCGCAATTTCTGCGCGTCTCGGTGGCCGCACAGTTCGCAATTCTTGCTTACTGCTTCATGCCCGACCACCTGCACGCCATTGTCACGGGTCAGTCGGAGAACGCCGACTTCCGAGGCTTCGTGCGTCGCGCCAAACAGCGGTCGGGTTTTGCGTTCGCGCAGGTTGCGGGGCGCCGATTGTGGCAGGAGAGTTACTTCGAGCGGTTGGTGCGTAGCGACGAGCGCGTCGCAGAACTCATCAAGTACATCATCGAAAACCCTGTTCGGGCAGGGTTGGTGGAAAGGTTGACCGAGTATCCGCACTGGGGATCTCAGATCTATTCGCGCGAAGAGCTCCTGGAATTCGTTGCGCGTGAATGCCGGGTCTGAAGACCCGGCCTCCAGCTTGAATACCCACTCCTCCAGTGTGAAGACCCGGTCTCCAGCTTGAGTACCCCCTCAGACAGTGTGAAGACCCGCCCTCCAGCTTGGACAGAATGCCGGGTCTTCAGCCCCGGCACTCAGGTGCACGGCGTTTGACAGAGTGGAGGCCCTCTGGTAGCCTCTTCGCAGGAAATGACGAAATCTCTCAGCGGCATCACCGTGTATCCGACTTGGTGGTGGTGGTGTGTCCAGACCAGCTGAGAGGCTTGATTCCTAAGATCGACGACGCGAGATAGACCACAAAGCCTTTTCAGCCAACCGGCTGGAGAGGCTTTTTTCGTTTGTGATGTCCATGGCAGAAGGCCCAGGAATCTGCGCCACGGTGACGGCCCGCACGATGGCCGACCTGATTCGCGTCCGCGACGGGGTTGCGGGTGCCGACCTGGTCGAGATGCGTCTCGACACCGTGCCGGATCCGGATGTTGATGCCGCGCTCAAGGGCCGCCGTCTCCCGGTCGTCGTCACGTGCCGGTGGACCGCCGAAGGTGGCCACTTCACAGGGACTGAACAGGAGCGGCGCGCGCTGCTCCTGCGGGCGCTCGGTGCGGGTGCCGAGTTCGTCGACATCGAGTGGCGGGCAGGACTTGATGATGTGATCCGGTCGCGCCACGGACGCAACGTCGTGCTGTCGTACCACGACTTCGGGGGCGTGCCCGCCGATCTGTCCTCGCGGGTGGACGCGATGCTGGCCACCGGCGCCGAGGTCGTGAAAGTGGCCGTCATGGCATCGCGGCTGAGCGACTGCCTGCCATTGCTGCAACTGGGTCGGAAGCATCGAGGCCGGCGCATCGTACTTCTGGCGATGGGCGAGGCCGGTCTTGTGACGCGCGTGTTCGCGGCGCGGTTTGGATCGTGCTGGACCTACGCCGGCGAAGGCGTGGCGCCTGGCCAGATGAGCACAGCGCAGCTCATCGGCGAGCTGGCGTTCCGACGGATCGGTGCAGACACTCGCGTGTATGGACTGTTCGGTCGCGGGATCTCGCATTCGCCATCGCCCGCGATGCACAACGCCGGATTCGCCGAAGTAGGCGTCGATGCCGCCTACGTGCCGTTGCCGGCCGCAGATGCTGATGATGCGATGACGTTTGCTCGCGGATTCGATCTGGCTGGCGCCAGCGTGACGATACCATTCAAGGTCGACCTCTTCGGTTGTCTCGATGATGTCGATCCCGGAGCGAAAGCCCTCGGCGCCATCAACACCCTTGCGCACGCCAACGGCCGGTGGTCGGGCACCAACACCGATGGACAGGGATTTGTTGCAGGCCTGCGCATTGATGTGCCACGCGGAACCCGGGTTGCGATCCTGGGGACAGGCGGCGCCGCGCGCGCGGTGGCAACGGCCCTCCGGGACGCCGGCGCGAATGTGACGGTGTTCGGGCGCTCGGCCGATACAGCCAGGGATGTGGCGACCGCTCTCGGCGTGTCGGGCGCGGCGCGTCCGGTGCCGCTGTCGAGCTGGGACCTGCTCGTCAACGCGACGCCGGTCGGGACGTATCCCGACGTGGAGCGGACCTCGTTTCCCGAAGGTGTGTTCGATGGCGGAACCGTCTACGACCTGGTCTATCACCCAGAGAAGACGCGACTCCTTCGCGACGCCGAACTGGCAGGATGCCGGACGATCGGCGGCCTCACCATGTTGATTGAACAAGCCCGGCTCCAGCAGGCGTGGTGGACGGGCCGTACGCCGAGTGTCGCCGCGCTCCATGCCGCCGCGGTCCGGACGCTCGCAACCCGAACGGAACAGTCATGAACCTCACGACCTTTGAGCAGTTTGTCGAATGGGCCAAGCAGGGAACGTTTGTGCCGGTGTGCAAGGAGATCATGGCCGATCTGCTGACGCCGGTGTCGGCGTTCCTGAAGATCGCGGAGCACTCCGACTACGCGTACCTGCTGGAAAGCGTGGAAGGCGGCGAGCAGGTTGCCCGCTACTCGTTTCTCGGCAAGGATCCGTTCCTGATCCTCCGCGCCGTCGACGGCGTCGTCACCCTCGAGCGCAGTGGCACCACGACGATCAGCGAGGAGGGCTTTGTCCCCACGTTGCGACGGGTGATGGCCGAGTTCCGCTCGCCCTCCGTGCCCGGCCTGCCGCGGTTCACGGGTGGAGCCGTCGGGTTCATGGGGTACGACGCGGTCTCCTGGTTCGAGCCGGTCATGCTGCAGCCGGTGTCGGAGGCCGATCCGGTCATCGATCAGGCCGGCTTCATGTTGTTTGACACGGTGCTCGCCTTCGACCATGTGCAGCACCGCATCCTGATCATCGCGAATGCCCGGATCTCCGCCGATGATGACCTGCACGCGCTCTACCAGTTCGCGTGCGCGAAGATCGAGTTTCTCGAGCGCGAGTTGGAGCGCAACCTGTCGCAGGGAGAACGTCAGACGGCCGCGCCAATCGATATGCCGCCAAACATGACGCGTGAGCAATTCGAACAGCACGTGCGCTCGGCCAAGGAGTTGATCGCGGCGGGGGACATCTACCAGGTGGTCCTGTCGCAGCGCTTCGAGGCGGACCTCGATGCCGATCCCTTCGCCGTCTACCGGGCCCTGCGTCACGTAAATCCGTCGCCATACATGTTCTTCGTGAAGATGGCTGACGTGTCGATGGTCGGGGCATCGCCCGAGATGCTCGTGCGCGTGGAAGGCCGGCGGGTGGAGACCCATCCGATTGCCGGGACGCGCCCGCGAGGGCCGACCGCCGAGGAGGATCAGCTCCTGGCAGAGGAACTGAAGGCCAGCGAGAAGGAGCGGGCCGAGCACGTCATGCTGGTCGATCTCGGCCGCAACGATATCGGGCGGGTGTGCGAGTACGGGTCGGTGCGCGTGTCCCAGTTCATGGCGCTCGAACGCTATTCGCACGTCATGCACCTGGTCTCGATTGTCGAGGGCAAGCTCGCCGAGGATCGCGATCGGTTGGACGCGCTGGTCTCCTGCTTCCCGGCGGGGACGGTATCTGGCGCGCCAAAGGTCCGTGCGATGGAGATTATTGCGAGCCTCGAGCCATCCCGTCGCGGTGCCTATGGCGGCGCGGTGGGATACCTCGACTTTGCGGGCAACCTGGATTTCTGCATCACGATTCGCACCGTCGTCATCGTGGGCCGCCGGGCCCTGGTGCAGGCTGGGGCGGGCATTGTCGCCGACTCGGACCCGACGGCGGAATTTGAAGAGACGCGCGACAAGGCGCGAGCGATGTTTCGCGCGCTGGATCTGGCTCAGCAGGGGTTGTAGGACGGTGCGCGCGACTCGGGCTTCGGCCCGAGAGGCGTCGGGTGAAGCGAGAGGGGCAACGACGTGTTGTTGATCATCGACAACTTTGATTCGTTCACCTACAACCTCGTCCAGTATTTTGGCGAGCTTGGGGCGACGCCCGTCGTGTTTCGCAGCAACGCGATCACGATCCCGGAGATCGACGCGTTGCGGCCGGAGCGCATCGTGATCTCGCCCGGACCCGGCCGGCCCGAGGATGCCGGTGTGTCGGAGGACGTGATCCGGGCCTTCGCTGGCAAGTTGCCGATTCTCGGCGTCTGTCTCGGCCATCAGGCGATCGGGCACGTGTTTGGGGGGCGCGTCGTGCGCGCGCCGCGGCCGAGGCACGGCAAGGTGTCGTCGATCGAGCACGATGGCAAGGGCCTCTTCCAGGGATTGCGGGGCGCGTTTGACGCCGGTCGTTATCACTCGCTGGCGGTAGCCGAGGACGGTTGGCCGGCAGACCTCGAAGTGACCGCGCGCGCCGCCGGCGATGGCGTCGTGATGGCGTTGCGGCACAGGACATGGCAGGTACACGGCGTCCAGTTTCATCCGGAGTCGGTGCTGACCCCCGAAGGCAGGCACCTGCTTCGCAATTTCCTCAATCTCAAGTAGCGGAGGCGCATGCCATGCTGGGCGATCTGCTCCAGACCGTGATGCGGCGGCAGGATCTGACCGCTGATGAAGCCAGGGCCGCGATGGATGCCATCATCGACGGCCACGCGCGCGGCGCCCAGGTGGCAGGTCTGCTCGTGGGCCTGGCCATGAAGGGCGAACGCCCGGACGAGATCGTCGGGTTCGCGCGCAGTATGCGGGCACGGGCGGTCAGCATCCGCTCCCCGGAGGGTGGCACGGTCGACCTGTGCGGCACCGGCGGAGACGGGGCCGGCACGTTCAACATCTCCTCTGTCGCCGCCATTGTCGTGGCCGCCTGCGGCGTCACCGTGGCGAAGCACGGCAATCGGTCGGTCTCGAGCCGGTGCGGCAGCGCGGACGTGTTCGAGGCCCTGGGCGTGAACGTCGCGGCGCCGCCTCCGGTCGTCGAAACGTGCCTTGCCGAGACCGGCATGGCGTTTCTCTTCGCCCCGGTGTTCCATCCCTCCATGCGAAACGTCGCCGAGGTGAGAAGGGAACTGGGCGTGAGAACCGCGTTCAACCTGCTTGGCCCGCTGACCAACCCGACCCAGCCCAGACGGCAGCTCATCGGCGTGCCGAGGCCCGAACTCACCGAGTTGATTGCGCGGTCGCTCTCGCTGCTCGGTTCCGAGCGTGCGTGGGTGGTGCATGGTGCCGACGGGCTCGATGAGATCTCGACCACCGGCTACACGAAGGTGTCCGAGTCGCGTGGCCGCACGGTCAACACTTTCTATCTGCATCCGGGCGACGTCGGCTTGCCGAAAGCCACGCCCGCATCACTCGCCGGAGGCGACGCGGCCACTAACGCGGAGATTGCGCGAGACATCCTTCGGGGCACCAGAGGGCCTGCGCGCGACATCGTGCTCCTGAACGCCGGGGCCGTGCTGCTGCTGGCAGGCAAGGCGGACACGCTTCGCGACGGCATCGCACGGGCAGGAGAAGCGATCGACTCCGGCGCCGGACGGGCCGTGCTCGATCGTCTCGTATCTGCGTCTCACAACGTGGGCGGCACGTCTGTGAAAGGCGAGGCATAACCAGTGGGGCAACCGGCCGGCGCGTCCTCCGCGAATCTGTTGGATGCGATCGTGGCGGCGTCGCGACGCATTGTCGCGACGCGGCGCGCCAGCGAGTCGGCGACTGCACTGGCGAGTCGCGCGGCCCAACGTGAGCCACGGGGCGTAGCGTTTCGGGAAGCCGTGGCGCGCACGGGACGGATCAACGTGATTGCGGAGTGCAAGCGCCGGTCACCGGCACGTGGCGTGTTGCGGAGGGACTACAAACCTGGCGACATTGCACGGGCGTACGAGGAGGGCGGCGCGTCGGCGGTATCCGTCTTGACCGAGCCCACCTTTTTCGATGGGTCTCTGACGCATCTGGAGGAGGTGCGCGCCGCGGTCGCACTCCCAATCCTCCGCAAGGATTTCATCATCGACGAGTACCAGTTGCTGGAGGCGAGAGCCGCCGGCGCCGACGCGGTCTTGCTGATTGTCGCGGCGTGCGTGCCCTCCGAGCTGACCGCATTGGTCGAAGCCGCCCGGACGATGGGGCTGGCTGCACTGGTCGAGGCCCACACAGCCGACGAGATCCGCCAGGGCATCGATGCGGGCGCGACCATCATCGGCGTCAATAGCCGAAACCTGAATACGCTGGCCGTGGATCTCGGAGCCTGCGACGCGTTGGTCGGCGAGATTCCGCCCGGGTGTGTCGCCGTCGCCGAGAGCGGCATCCGATCACTCGAGGATGTGCGTCATCTCCACGCGATTGGCTACCAGGCCGTGCTGATTGGCGAGTGGCTGATGTCGGCGGGCGATCCCTGTTCGACGCTCCAAACGGTTGTTGGGATGGCTGGCGCGGCCACGCTGGAGCGTGGCGATCCGTGCGCCTGTAAGTGTGCCATGACCCGAGAGGTGCAAGTCCTCTCCAGGCAAACGCTCTCCGGCCTGAAGCCGACGATTACTGCGCCGCCGCGAGGCGGGGTGGGGAGCTATCGGA